>WQUE01000354.1 GCA_009785885.1 Actinomycetes bacterium | reverse complement strand
CCCAGATCGAGACCGTCGTGTTCCTGGGCGAAGTAGCCGAGTTTGAGGCCGTGACCAGGCAGGATCTCTCCGGTGTCCGGCGGTTCCAAGCCCATGAGGAGACGCAACAGCGTCGTCTTGCCCGCACCGTTCAACCCCAGCACGACGACGCGCGAACCCCGATCGATCGCCAGATCGACACTGGTGAACACCTCCAGCGACCCGTAGCTCTTCGACAGGTCCCGCGCCATGAGCGGCGTCTTCCCGCACGGTGCCGGGTCGGGGAACGTGATACGAGCCACCTTGTCGGCGGCGCGCTGCCCCTCGGTCGATTCCAGCAGCCGTTCGGCGCGGCGCGCCATGTTGGCGGCCGCGACGGCCTTCGTCGCCTTGGCGTGCAGCTTGTCGGACTGCGCCAGAAGTTGCGCCGCCTTACGTTCGGCGTTGGCGCGCTCCCGCTTACGGCGCTTTTCGTCGAGTTCACGCTGCGCCAGGTACAGCTTCCACCCCATCGCGTACACGTCGAGCACCTGGCGGTTCGCGTCGAGGTGGAACACCTTGTTCGCCGTCTCGGTCAGCAGATTGGCGTCGTGGCTGATCATCATGACCCCGCCGGCGTAGCTCTTCAGGAAGTCGCGCAGCCACAGCACCGAATCGGCGTCCAGGTGGTTCGTCGGTTCGTCCAGCAGCAGCGTGTCGGCCTCGGAGTACAGGATGCGGGCCAGTTCGACCCGGCGACGCTGTCCACCCGACAGTTCCCCGAGCGGCTGCGTCAGGACGCGCTCGGGTAGCGCGAGGTTCGCGGCGATCCGGGCCGCATCGGCCTCGGCGGCGTACCCGCCCGCGGCCACCAGTTCGGCCTCGGCCCTCGAGTACGCGGCCATGGCGCGCTCGCGCTCCTCGCCCACGCCGCTGGCCATCTGCTGCTCGTAGCGACGCAGCCTGGCCGTGATCGTGTCGAGGCCGCGCGCCGACAGGATGCGATCGCGCACGGTGACCGACAGGTCGGACTCGCGCGGGTCCTGCGGCAGGTAGCCGATCCGTCCGGACCGCGTCACCGTCCCCCCTGCCGGTAGCGCGTCCCCGGCGAGGATGCGCATCGTCGTGGTCTTGCCGGCCCCGTTTCGTCCCACGAGACCGATCTTGTCGCCGTTGCCCACCTGGAACGACGTGGACGCCAGCAGCAGGCGGGCACCCGCCCGCACCTCCAGACCCGTCGCGTTCAGCACGCCGACAATTCTGCTGAACGGTTGCCGGACGGCACAACCCCAGGGGCCTCGTCCGCCACGGCCCCGGCGAGGAGGGCACGCATCGTGGGGCCGGGCAGGGTGGCGCCGCAGATGAGGGCCGCCTGGTCGACCGCCTGGCCCGCCAGCAGGTCGAGGCCGTCCACGACCGTGGCACCCGCGTCGAGGCCGGCCTGCATCAGCCGGGTCGGCCACGGGGTGTACGCCACGTCGAATACGGCCGGCGCCCCCGCGACCAGGGTCTCGGCCCAAGGATCGGCCGCGCCGGCCGGCAACGTGCTCACCACGAGGTCGCACGGGCCGTGCGGCCCGATGGGCGTCACCGAGACCTCCAGGCCGAGTGCCCGGGCCATCCCCCGCAGCGGTGTCGCCTTGACCGGGTCGCGCAGTTGCACGGTCAGGCGGCGCAGGCCGGACCGAGCGAGGCCGGCGACGACGGACCGGGCGGTCGCTCCGGCCCCGATCACGACGGCCGACGATGCGGCCACGCCCCGGGACTCGCACGCCCGGCGCACCCCCGGCACGTCCGTGTTGAACGAGGCGATCCGGCCGGTCGCCTCGAACACCAGGGTGTTCGCCACGCCGGTGAGCCGGGCCGCCTCGTCGGGCTCGCCGAGCCCAATCGCCTCAGGTTTGTGCGGAGCCGTGACGGACAGCCCACGCCACGACGCGTCCAGGCCGGCCACGAACCCCGCCAGGCCCCCGTAGGGCAGGTCGATCCGGTCGTACGTCCAGGGCAGGGACGATGCGGCGAACACCGCCTCGTACAGGACCGGCGACAGGGAGTGCGCCACCGGGTGGCCGACGATGCCACACCGGCGGGCGGGGCTCCCCGCCGCCACGCTCAGCACTTCCCGGGATTCGCCTGGCACCACGCCTGGAACTCGGCCACGTTCTTCGCGTGGTCGGCGGCATTCGAGGCGAACTTCACCTCGCCGGTGGCCGGGTTCGTCACGACGAAGTACAGGTAGTCCCCCGCCGTGGGATTGACCGCGGCATCCAGGGCGATCTTGCCGGGGTTGCAGATCGGCCCGGGCGGCAGCCCCGGCGCCACATAGGTGTTGTACACCGAGTTGAGGTTGCGTTGCTCGTCGGTCGTGGTGAGCGAACCGGTGACGTTGTTGGCGTAGAGGACGGTCGCATCCGACTGCAACGGCATGCCCGCGTTGATCCGGTTGTAGAACACCTGGGCGATGGTCGCGGCGTACTGGGACGTCGCGCCCTCCTTCTCGACGATGCTCGCGAGGACGACCGCCTGGTCCGGCCGCAAACCGTGGGCTTGGGCCTTGGCCGCGAAGTCCAGACCGTCGGTCACCTTCACGAACTGGGCGACCAGCGGCTTCAATACCTTTTGGGCAGTCGGCGACTCGTCGTAGCTGTACGTCTCGGGGAACAGGTAGCCCTGAATGGCGTTCCCGTCCTCGCCTTCACCGTTCAGTTGGGCCCACGCGGGCAGCCCGAGGGCGGCCGGGTTCGCCAGCGCGGCCTGCAGATCGGGCACTGGCACCCCCGTCTTCTGGCTGATCTGGGCGACGATGGCCGCGGCCCGTTGGCCGTCCGACACCATGAATTGCATGTTGACGAGGGTTGACGGATCCGCCAGCGCCGTGAGGGCCTGGGAGGCCGACATCTTCGTCTTCAGTG
>WQUE01000353.1 GCA_009785885.1 Actinomycetes bacterium | reverse complement strand
CGACCACAAAGATCATGACGTCGAGCATGAAGCGCGAGTAGCCGTAGTTGTAGAGCAGCGCGCCGAGGCCCTGGCCGCCGAGCGTGCCCGTGATCATCGAATAGCCGACGAGCGTCGTCACGGTCACGGTCGCCGCCGCGACGAGCGCCGGCAGCGATTCGCGGACGAGCACATCGAACGCGACGCGGGTCTTGCTGGCGCCGACCATCAGCGCGGCCTCGACCTTGCCCGGGTGGACGGAGAACAGCGCGTTCTCCACGAGACGGGCATAGAACGGGATCGCGCCGATCGACAGCGGCAGGATCTGGGCGTACCAGCCGAGCGTCGTGCCCATGATGGCGCGCGTCGTCGGCAGCAGCAGAACGAACAAGGCGATGAACGGGATCGCCCGTCCCAAGTTGATGATCAGGGACAGCACGGCGTGCGCCCAGCTCAGAGGGCGCAGACCCACGGGGCTGACAACGTACGCCAACAGGCCGATCGGCAGGCCGATCACGATCGCGATCAGCGCCGCAAGACCGGCCTGGCCGAACGTCTGCCAGATGGCCGACCAGCCGTACGCGACGATCACGCGGTTGACTTCGTAGCCGAGGATGGTCACTGGCGGTACCCCGCTTCCTCGGTGTCCTCGTCCCAGGAGGTGTACTCCCCGCCGAGCGCGGTCTGGACGGGTTCGACGTACAGGCCGGCCTCCTGCAACCGCTGCGTCACCAGCGTCTCGTTCTCGGCGCGGACGTCCAGCTGGAAACGTCCCACCCGGTCGCCGGCGACGGTCTCGATCGTGCCGGTCTGGATGTGCGCGCCGTCCCCCAGGTCGGTGAGCAGACGCAGGACCTTCGCGATCGAATGATCACGCGAAGAGAACGTGATCTCCAACTTGGCACGCTGCCAGCCGACGGGGCTCTCCGCGAGCGGGATCAGCGAGCGCGACAGGAGGCTGCCGTGATCGGCGACCACATCGCCGAGCGGCCCGGACTGGACGATGCGTCCCTTCCTCAGCAGCGACACCGAGTCGCACACCTGGCGCACGACGGACATCTCGTGCGTGATGATCAGCACCGTGATACCCAGCCGGTCGCGCAACTGGCGGATCAGTTCGAGGATGTGGCGGGTCGTGTCCCAGTCGAGCGCCGAGCTGGGCTCGTCGCACAGCAGGACGGACGGGTCCGCGGCCAGCGCCCGGGCGATGCCCACCCGTTGGCGCTGCCCGCCCGACATGTGCGCCGGGTACGCGCTCGCCCGCTCCCGCAGGCCGACCAGGTCGAGCAGTTCGGCGGCCCGCTTGTTGGCGGCCCGGCGCGTCTGTCCCGCGATGACAAGCGGGTACGCGACGTTGGCCAGGGCCGTGCGGGCGTCCAGCAGGTTCACGTCCTGGAACACCATGCCGATGCGGCGCCGCTGGCGACGCAGCTCGTTCGCCGGCAGGCCCACCATCTCCTGGCCGTCGATGACGATGCTGCCCGTATCGGGCGGCTCCAGGCCGGTCAGGCAGCGGATGAGCGTGCTCTTCCCGGCGCCCGACGGGCCGACGATGCCGTGGATCACGGCGTCCCCCACGTCGAGGGAGATGCCGTCCAGGGCCGTCACGTCGCCGTCGGAGGCGCGGTAGACCTTGCGCAGGTTCTCAAGTGTGATCATGGATGCTTTCGTGGCGATGCGGGTGGGCTGGGCTCTCGATCAGCGCGGCGGAGGTGAGCGGCGGGACCGTCCCGAAGGTGCGGGTTCTCGCGGACGCCGCGTACGGACGTACGCCTGCGCCGGCGCGCCACGCTCAGCCGCGCGAACGCATTCGCGGGGACATTCGGCGCGCGGGAGCCATCCGGCCCACGGACACGCGCTGAATGACGAACATGGGTCCATGCTAGCCGGTGCGCCCCAATCTTTCACACTGTGAGCCGGGACGTCCAGCCTGTGAGACGGGGCGGCGGCGCGTTCCAGGGGATGCATGCAAGATGCATGCACGAGTGTCGCCTTGCAGATTCGCGACGTCCCCGACGACATCCGGGACACCCTGGCCGCACGCGCAGCGGCGGAGGGGCGCTCGCTCCAGTCGCTGCTGTTGTCCCTCGTCACGTCCGAGGCCCGGGCCCACGCCAACGCCGGGATGTTCGACGCCACCGCCGGCCTGCGCGTCCGGCTGGAGGGCGACACGAGCCCCGCATCCGTCATTCGGGCCGGCCGCGAGCGCGGCTTCACCGCTGACCGGGACGGAACGCCGGCGTGATCGTGGTCGACACCGACGCGCATCTGCTTCGCGAGGTGTGGCGTCTGCACCACCACATGTCGGCCGACGATGCCCCCTATCTGGTCGCGGCGGTGCGCTTCGGTGTGGATCTCCTGACGTGCGGCGCCCGGCTGGCCCGGGCGGCGCGTCGGATCGGGCAACCGGTGCGGCTGATCACGGGCTGATCCGGTGAGGTGGCGGGTGCGGTTGCCCGTGCCGTACAGTGGAGGACGTGCCGATGGCACACGCGGGCGTAGCTCAATGGTAGAGCGCCAGCTTCCCAAGCTGGACACGCGGGTTCGATTCCCGTCGCCCGCTCTTGGTATGTCTCGCACCGCCACGGGGGAATCGAACCCGGGAGGGCACACCGGGATCCACGTCCGACGTTCCACCTCAAACGTGAGGGCGTGGCAGAAGCCCTTGTCGCGAGTACGGAACTGGCGGCGACGGACAGCCGGTGCGATCGGCTCCTGACGCAGCAGGCCAATCTGGTCTTCGGTGCGCTCCAGCAGGTCGGGATCCGCCTCCATGAGCGAGTCCAGCCAGGCGTCGACATCCGGGTCCAGCGAGGACACCGATCCCGCCGCCGGAGCAACCCACCCGCGTCCCCCCGTCCTGAGAGCCAGACAACACCGCACCCGACCCCCTGAACGCGTCAAA
>WQUE01000352.1 GCA_009785885.1 Actinomycetes bacterium | reverse complement strand
GGAGCACGTCCAGGTTGTCGCCCCGGATCACCAGGCTCGGCCCGTCCGGGCTCCAGCGCACCTCGTCGGTCCTGCGCGTCACGGAGTCATCCTACGGGCGGCTCGCCGGTCCGGCTCGTCCCGGTGCGCGACAGGTGGATCGCGACGGCGTGGTGAGGCCGGACGGGCCGCCGCTTTGTGGACCGTCCTCACGCGGTGGGCTAAACCTTTACCCAGGTCGCGCGGAGCGTTATTCTCCGGGGGCGCCCTGGTGTAGGATTCCCACCAGTTGCAACCCGGTATTAACTATTCCCTTGGGAGTGAAAAAAAAGATGAACAGTCCATCCCCGCGTACGGCCGCAGCCAATGACAGTCTGGGTCACCGTGTCAGTTCGAAATCTTCCACGCGCCGACGGGTCGCGTCGGGGGCGACCGCCCTGGCGCTGGCGCTCGCCATGACAGGCGGCCTGTCGCTCGCGGGCCTGGGCAATCAGGCCGACGCCTACCAGGTGTTGGGCGGGTCCAGCACCACGGCGACGAATAGTTACGTGAATCAACCCGGGTCGACGGTGACGGCGTCTTTCCCGTCCGGCTTGCGGACGACGCTGGCCATCGCGGCCGGCAACCCGTCCACGGGCGCCCTGGTAGGCAACACTTGGGCGAGCTACTACGCCAGCGGCGACCTCACCACCACGACATACCCGGAATGGCCGATGATCTACTACCCGCTGGTCATCCCGGACGTCAAAACCAAGGGCGGTCCGGCGCTCGCGAAGTACCTGGAAAACACCTTCGGCATGAGCCGCGCCGGCTGGTCGGCCTTCAAGGACGTGGGCACGGTCACGCTCACGTTCTCGCGGCCGGTCGCGAACCCGATCATCACCATCGGCGGTCCCGGCTGGTTCCGTCATCGGGACGTGACCACCTTCCTCGACATGCTCACCGCCAACCCGAAGTACACGTTCACGGCGACGACCACCACGGGCGACACGGTGACCCCGACCCTGACGGCCACGTCCGGGGCGAAGGGTGTCGCGGACTATTACGCCGCCACCGGTAACGTGTACGGCCCCGCGGTGGACAAGCTCGTCCAAAGCTCCGACATGTCGGGCTACAACGGCGCCACGGCTGGTCTGGTGGCGGCCATGGGTGTCAGCGGCGCGACGGTGGCCCTGGCCTCGACGCTCGTCAGCAGCGGCGACGGGACCAATGTCGCGTCGCTCGTCGCCGACGTCCAGGTGAACACCGGCGGCGAGCAGGTGACGAAGGTGACCATCCAGACGTCCTACCAGTTGGTCGAGTTGAATCGCACCGGTGACGTATTGTCGAATGTTTCCACCTACAACCTGCAGACCGTCCCCGATATCTTCACCAGCAAGTTCAACGCCCGCAATGCCGTCGAGAGCTCCGGTCCCTCCACCCCGGCGTCGTACGGGTACGCGGCCAACTCCGTCTCCTCCAACTCGGGCGGAGATTTCGGCGTTTCCCTGTCCAGCGACGGGCTGGCGATCGGGTCCACGGTCATGCCGTACATGACCACGACGAGTTCCAGCACGCTCGCCGCTCCGACGGCGACGAACAATTCGAGTGCCGGCTATGACGGCGTGACTGCCGCACAATTGAACACGCTCGGCGCGAAAGCGAATCCGGCGAATATCGGCAAACAAATTCACCTGACGGTGCCGCTGTCGAACGTGAACGCGCCGGCGACCCTGACGGGGTACCTCGATTTCCAGCACGCCGGCCGTTTCACCGGGACGAATGACGAGGCGAGCGTGCAGGTGCCGGCCGGCGCCACGTCCGCGACGCTCACCTGGACGGTTCCGGCGGATGTCGCGTCGACCCAGACGCCGGTGACGTCCTGGCTGCGGCTGCGGCTGCAATACGGGGCGACGGGTGGGACGACCCCGGTGACGTTGTCGCCGACGGGCTGGCAGGACTCGGGCGAGACCGAGGACTATCCGCTTCTCCTGTCGGCGCCGATCCCGGATATCGCGGTGACGAAGACGTCGTCGCTGGGTTCGGGCAGCGGGTCCGTCGGCCAGTCGTTCACGTACACGATCACCGCCCAGAACCGCACCACGTCGGACGTGTCGGGTGCCACGGTGACGGACACCGTGCCGGACGGCCTCGCCATCGACGCCACCCACGTGAGCCCGGCCGGGAGCGTCTCGGGCCAGGTGATCACCTGGACGGATCAGGATTTCGCCGCCGCGGGTGCGAGCGGCGACACGCTTGAATACACCGTCCGGGTCACGCCCACGGATGGGGGGACGTACACGAACACGGCGGACGTCACGACGCCGGACGGATGCGATGACGGCAGCGGCACCTGTTCGGCCAGCGTGACCGACACGATCGACACGCCGCCGGTGGCGCTTGGCGGCACCGTGTGGAACGACCTGAACCACAACGGCGTCCTGGATTCGGGCGAGCCCGTGCTGGACGGGGTGGCTGTGACGATCACCGACCCGGCCGGCGACGTGGTGGCCGCCGTGACGACCGAGCCCGACGGCACGTGGGCCACGTCGGCCCCGGCGTCGGCGGACGGCTACACGGTCACGGTCACCAAGCCCGCGGGCACGTCCTTCTCGCCGGCCGGCACCGGGCCGGACCCGGCGGTGAACTCCGTCGTCGACGCGAGTGGGACGGCACCGACCGGCCCGGTCGTGTACGGCCATCCGCTCACCGCCCTGAACGCGGGCGTGTACGCGAGCGTCACCGGGACGAAGTCGGTCAGGCCGGCCTCGGGCTCGGCGGTGAAGCCGGGCGACACGCTGACGTGGACGTTGACGTGGACGAACGCGAGCACGCTCGACGCAGGCGTGGCCCAGGCCGACGACCTCTCGCTGGTCGTCGACGACGTCACCGTGACGATGCCGACCGCCAGCGACCCGGCCGGCCTGACCATCACAC
>WQUE01000351.1 GCA_009785885.1 Actinomycetes bacterium | reverse complement strand
GGAAGCGGAACGCGTCCTGGGCCTTCACCTCGTCGTAGTTCGTCGCGGCGCCGTCCCGGAACGCGACCGAGAACAGCGACCCGGCGCGCTGCACGTGGTGGGCCACCCCGGCCTGCGTCAGGGCGTCGTCCAGCCCGGACGCGATCGCGTCGGCGACCGCGCCCACCCGCGCGTAGACCGCGTCGTCCGACAGCCGCAGGCTCGCCAATCCGGCGGCGACGGCGACCGGGTTGCCGGACAGGGTGCCCGCCTGGTAGACCGGGCCCAGCGGGGCCAGCTGCTCCATGATCGCGGCCGGTCCGGCGAGCGCCGCGACGGGCATGCCGCCGCCGATCACCTTCCCGAACGCGAACAGGTCCGGCGCCCAGCCGGGACGTCCCGCCGCGCGGGCCGCCGCCTGCTCCAGGCCCCACCAGCCCGCCGGGCCGACCCGGAAGCCGGTGAGCACCTCGTCGAAGATGAACAGCGCCCCGTGGTCGGCGGTGATCGCCCGCAGGGCCTCGTTGAAGCCGTCGGCCGGCGGGACGACGCCCATGTTCGCTGCGGCCGGCTCGGTGATGAGCGCCGCGATGTCGTCCCCGTAGGCGTCGAAGACCGCCCGGACGGCGTCCAGGTCGTTGTACGGCACGACCAGTGTCTGGGCGGCGGTCGCGGCCGTCACCCCGGCCGAGCCGGGGATCGACAGCGTCGCCACGCCCGAACCCGCGTCGGCGAGCAGCGCGTCCGCGTGGCCGTGGTAGCAACCGGCGAACTTCACGATCAAGTTACGCCCCGTGACGCCGCGGGCCAGGCGGATCGCGGTCATCGTCGCCTCGGTGCCCGTCGAGACGAGCCGCACCCGCTCGGCGGGCGGGACGCGGCGGCGGATCGCCTCGGCCAGTTCCACCTCGGCGAGCGTCGGGGCGCCGAACGACAGGCCATTCGCGGCGGCCGCCCGCACAGCTTTGACGACGGCCGGGTGCGCATGCCCCAGCAGCGCCGGCCCCCACGAGCCGACCAGGTCGACGTAGCGCCTTCCCTCGACGTCGGTCACGTACGGACCCTCGGCGCTCACGAGGAACCGGGGGTCGCCGCCGACCGACCGGTAGGCGCGCACCGGCGAATTCACCCCGCCGGGGATCGCGGCCTTCGCTCGGACGAACGCTGCGTGGTTGGTCAGGTCAGCCATGCGGCGATCTCCTTCGCCCAGTAGGTGAGAATGATGTCGGCCCCGGCACGCTTGATGCCCAGGACCGCTTCGAGGATCGCGGCCTTGCGGTCGATCCAGCCGTTCGCGGCGGCGGCCTCGATCAGCGCGTACTCCCCCGACACCTGGTAGGCGGCGACAGGCACATCGCTGCGCGCGGCCACGGCGGCGACCACGTCGAGGTACGGCCCGGCGGGCTTCACCATGACGATGTCGGCGCCCTCGGCCAGGTCCAGGTCGACCTCGCGCAGGGCCTCGCGACCGTTGGCCGGATCCATCTGGTACGTCCGCCGGTCACCCTTCAGCGTCGAGTCGACGGCCTCGCGGAACGGCCCGAAGTAGGCGCTCGCGTACTTCGCGGCGTAGGCGAGGATCACGACATCGGCGAACCCGGCGGCGTCCAGGCCGGACCGGATCGCCGCGACCTGCCCGTCCATCATCCCGGACGGCCCGACGACCTCGGCCCCGGCGCGCGCCTGGGCCACCGCCATGGACACGTAACGTGCCAGGGTCGCGTCGTTGTCCACCCGGCCGTCGCCGGTGAGCACGCCGCAGTGGCCGTGGTCGGTGAACTCGTCCAGGCACGTGTCGGCCATCACGAGCGGCCCGGGGCCACCCTCGGACGCCGAGGCCTCCCGGGCGATCGCGATCGCCCGCTGCAGGATCCCGTCCGGGGCATCGGCCTGGGTGCCGACCGCGTCGCGGATCGCGGGCACGCCGAACAGCATCACGCCGCCCACCCCGGCCTGCGCCGCCTCGCGGACCGCGCGCGCCAGACTCGCCTCGGTGTGCTGCACGACACCCGGCATCGACCCGATCGGCTTCGGGGTGGACAAGCCCTCCTTGATGAACATCGGCAGGATCAGGGACCCCGCGTCCAGACGCGTCTCGGCGACCAGGCGGCGCATCGCGGGGGTGGTGCGCAGCCGCCGGGGCCGGAACGGCCCGGGGAGCGGTATCTGGCCGGCGGTCATGCGCATGCGTCCTTCCTGTCGACAACCATCCGATTCTAGTCCGGCACCCGCGACAGGGCCTCGACAAGGGCGTCAACCAAGGCGCCGGGCGTCGCGGCGGCCGCGACCACGTCCACGCGCAGGCCGGCCTCGCGGGCCGCCGCCGCGGTGCGCTCGCCGATGGCGACCCCGGCGACGTCAAGGCGGTGTGCCAACTGGGCGGCGACCTGCCGGGCCGCGCTGGGCGCCGCCAGGACGATCGCGTCGACCAACGACCACGCCTGCACCACGGCGGGCGGGAACGCGGCCGGGACGGTGCGGTAGGCGGTGACGACCTCGACCTCGAACCCACGCGCCATGAGACCATCGGCCAACGCCGGGCCGGCCAGGTCGCCCAGCGGGGCGAACACGCGTCCAAACCCCGGGATGCCGTCGAAGGCCGCCAGCAGACCCGCCGCCGAGTGGTCCCCGGACGGCACCAGATCGCAGCGGACGCCCATCGCCTCCAGCCCGGCGCAGGTCGCCGGGCCGACAGCGGCCCAACGCACGGCGGCCCCGGCGAGGGACACGCCGGCGCGGCCGGCCGACTCGGCCAGCGCGTGGACGCCGTTCACGCTCGTCACGACCACCCAGTCGAACCCATCCAGCCGGGACACCGCCGCGTCGAGGGCCGGCTCGTCGCCGGGTTCCGTGGCGGTGCAAGGGGCGACGAGGACGCGGGCCCCCAGGCTCTCCAGGCGTGCCCGCAGCGGCTCG
>WQUE01000350.1 GCA_009785885.1 Actinomycetes bacterium | reverse complement strand
GCCCTTGCGCCACCGCGGCACCCCTTCGACGACGCTGACGGCGACAAGGACGCGGGTGCGTCCGAACTCGATGAGACACGATCCCTCGGCGTGATCGAGCCAGCCCCGGGTGAACGTGACAGGACGCAGTTCATCGGGGGAACGCCCGTCCGGGCGGTTGAGACAAGCCATGCAGACGACCTTACCCCCGCGTGGCGAGGTCCACCGTCTGGACGCCGGCAACGAACCCGCCCATCAGCCGGCGCCCGAGACCCTCGAAGCGCGCCGGGTCGCCCGTCGTCCAGAACATCCGCGTGGCCTCCCGCGGGCCGTCGGCACGCAGCAGGCCCTCGGCCATCAGGGTCGCGTACACGGCGCGGGCGCACTCGTCGGCGCTGCTGACCAGGCTCACCGTCTCCCCCATCACGTAGCTGATGACGCCCGACAGCAGCGGGTAGTGCGTGCACCCGAGGATCAGCGTGTCGACGCCGGCCTCGGACAGCGGCGCCAGGTAGGACTGCGCCAGCGCGACCACCTCGGGCCCCGTCGTCACGCCCGCCTCGACGAGCTCGACGAACCGGGGGCACACCGCCGTGCTCACGTGGACCGGGTTGGCGGCCAGCGCGTCGTTGTAGCTGCGGGATGTGGCGGTGGCCTGCGTGCAGATCACGCCGACGCGGCCCGACCGGGTCGTCGCGGCCGCCCGCTTGGCCGCGGGCAGGATGACCTCGACGATGGGGACGTCGTACCGCTCCCGGGCGTCGCGCAACGCGGCCGAGGAGCCGGTGTTGCACGCGATCACGAGCAGCTTCACGCCGTGCGCCACCAACGCGTCCAGACATTCGAGCACGTACCCGCGTACCTCCGCGATGGGACGCGGCCCGTACGGCGTCCGCGCGGTGTCGCCCAGGTACACGATGTCCTCATCGGGGAGAAGATCCACGATGGCCCGCGCCACGGTCAAGCCGCCGAACCCGGAATCGAAGACGCCGATGGGGGCGTTCGCATCCACGTCCAGGTGAGCCACGTCCCCAGTGTAGAGGGCGGCCCGTCAGGACCCGTTCCTGCCACGCCCACCGCGACCCCCGGGGGTCGCGGTGGGCGTGGAATTGCCGCTTGTCCTTTTTTTGCATAAGTTCGGGTGTGGCCTGTGAATCATTCCCGGGAGTCGCCTATACTGACGGTCATCGGCAAACCAACCGCACTGACTCGACGGGGAGATCCTATGGCTACTGTTCTCATCTTGGGCGCCGGCGTCGCCGGCCATACCGCTGCCATGCACGCGAAACGCATGCTCGGCCCACGCCACGACGTCGTCGTGGTCACGCCCAACGCCAACTGGAATTGGATTCCGTCGAACATCTGGGTGGGCGTCGGCAAGATGGCCCCCGAGAAGGTCGTGTTCCCCCTGGCACCGATCTACGACCGGCTCGGCATCCAGTTCCACCAGGCCCTCGCGGTCAGCCTGCATCCGGAGGGTGGGGAGGGCCACACGCGTCCGTACGTGATCGCCCGCTCGACCCGGCCGGACTCCGAGGGTCAAGAGGAGGCGTACGAGTACGACTACCTCATCAACGCGACCGGCCCCAAGCTGAACTTCGGCGCCACGGAGGGCCTGGGCCCCGAGCATGGCAACTCGTGGTCCGTGTGCACGGCCGCCCACGCCACGCAGACCGCCGGGAAGCTGGCCGAGGCGATCGCCCGCTGCAAGGCCGGCGAGCATCTGCGTTTCGTCATCGGCACCGGGCATGGCACCTGCACCTGCGAGGGCGCGGCGTTCGAGTACACGTTCAACGTCGACCACGTCCTGCGCGAGGCGGGCGTCCGCGACCACGCCGAGGTCGTCTACCTCACGAACGAGGCCGAACTCGGCGACTTCGGCGTCGGCGGCATGATCTTCACCCAGCAGGGCTTCCAGACCACGTCGAAGCTGTGGACCGAGTCGCTCTACCGGGAGCGCGACGTCATGCCGATCCTCGGCGCCCACTGCACGAAGATCGAGCCGGGCGTGATCCACTACGAGCAGCTGGACGGCTCGATGAATGAGCTCACCTTCGATTTCGCGATGCTGCTGCCGCCGTTCCGCGGCGCCGACCTGAAGGCGTACGACGTGACCGGCGCGGACATCAGCGACAAGGTGTTCAACCCGGCCGGGTTCTTGAAGGTCGACGCGAACTACGCGGCCGGCGCGTACGAGAACTGGTCCGCGGAGGATTGGCCCAAGACCTACCAGTCGCCGTTGTACGACAACGTGTTCGCGGCCGGTATCGCGTTCGCGCCGCCGCACCAGATTTCGCGTCCCCGCACGTCGCCGAACGGCACGGTCATCACGCCGGCCCCGCCCCGCACGGGCATGCCGTCGGGCATGATCGCCAAGGCGGTTGTGATGACGATCGTCGACCGGATCAAGGGCACGGGGGCTCCGGCCCACGAGTCGCCGATGACGCGCATGGGAGCGGCCTGCGTCGCCTCGGCCGGCATGGGCTTCTTCGACGGCAGCGCCGCGGCGATGACGATGATGCCCGTCGTGCCGGACTGGAAGGCGTTCCCCAACACGGGACGTAACATCAAGGGCACCTCGGGCGAGATCGGCCTGGCGGGTCACTGGGTGAAGCACATGCTGCACATCCTGTTCATCTGGAAGGCCAAGGCCCGCCCGTTCTGGTGGCTGATCCCCGAGTGAACCGCACATCGAACTCTCGTAACCCGCAAAGAAAGGACCGGCCATGAGCTATCTGGATCGGGCCAAGGCCGTGCTCGCGGAGGCGCCCATGCCGACGCCCACGACCTTGAGCCGCCGTCACAACGTGTTCTACCAGTTTGTGCGTTTCGCCGCGATCAACTTGAGGATGATCAAGGTCATCGGGGCCTCGCACCACTGAGTCCGGTGAGCCCGGGGACGGTCAGTCGAGCAGGTCACG
>WQUE01000349.1 GCA_009785885.1 Actinomycetes bacterium | reverse complement strand
CGGGCGATAGGGTGGACCCATGACGATCTTCCTGGCCGGCGGCGAGCCCGCCGCCCCGTACCAGCAGGCGCACGACCGGTTCGCCGACGAGGCCCGGGCGCGGGGAACGCGGGTCGCCGTCGCCGTCGAGGGCGACCAAGACGGCGCCGCCGAACTCGTCCCCGCCTACGCCGAACCCGTCCTGCGCCGGTGGCCCGAGGCCCAGATCGAACCCGTGCGGCTCGTCGGCGCGGACACCGTCTGGCCCGACGACGCCGAATCGTTCGCGGGCATCGTCGTCGCCGGCGAGCACACCTCGACCGTCCTGGAGTCGCTGCGCCCCGTCCGTCCCGTCCTGGCGCGGCTGATCCGCCAGGGCGTGCCGTACTTCGGGTACTCGGCGGGCGTCTCGGCCGTCGCCCGTCATGCGATCCTTGGCGGCTGGCGGCACCACGGACGCCAAATCGCCCCCGAGGCGGCGTCCGAAGGCCTCGACGAGTTGGCGCTCGCCGACGGCCTCGGACTGATCGGCGTGACCACGCAGGCGCACGGGGACGTCGCCGGGCTGCTCGACCGGGCGGTGACCGCGCTGCTCGTCGGCCCGACGATCGCGGTGGTCGTGCTCGACGAGGGTGTGTGCCTGGCCGTCAGTTCGGTGTCCGGGGCGACACGCGGCTTCGGGGAGGGACGCCTCGCCTGGCTGGCCCGCCACGGCGACCAGGTGATCATCCGCGCCGAACGGGTCGGCGCCCATCCGAATGAGGCCCTACCGCATTTGGCGGTGTGAGACACTGTCAGCATGCAGATCCTCGTGGTGGACGACGACCAGGCGGTGCGGGACTCCCTTGCGCGATCGCTGCAGTACAACGGCTATGAGATCCTGACGGCCACCGACGGGCTGGAGGCGCTGGCCAAGCTGTCGGCGAGCCGTCCGGACGCCGTGATCATGGACGTGATGATGCCCCGCCTGGACGGGCTGGAGACCACCCGGATGCTACGAGCGAACGGCAACGACGTGCCGATCCTGATCCTGACGGCCCGCGACGCCGTCGAGGACCGGGTCGACGGCCTGGACGCCGGCGCCGACGACTACATGGTGAAACCGTTCGCGTTGGACGAACTGCTGGCGCGCCTGCGCGCCCTGACGCGCCGCTCCCACCCGGACACCGGCCCGAACGTCCCCGATCTGCTCGTGTTCACCGACCTGTCCCTCGACACGCGCACACGCGAGGTGACGCGCGCCGGGGTGCGTATCACCTTGACGCGCACCGAATTCGCGCTGCTGCAGACGTTCCTGGAGCATCCGCGGCAGGTGCTGGAACGTAACTGGCTGCTGAACGAGGTGTGGGGGTTCGACTTCCCGACGACGGCGAACTCGCTTGAGGTGTACATCGGCTACCTGCGCCGCAAGACGGAGACCGACGGTGCGTCCCGCCTGATTCACACGGTGCGCGGCGTCGGCTACGTGCTGCGGGAAACCGAGCCGTGACCGCTCCCGCCGACGACGCCGAGGTCCACGTCGTCCCGGCGTGGCTGCGCCAGGCCGTCATCGGCCCGTCGCTGCTGGGCCGGTTCTCCCGGCTGGCGGCGGCGATGGTCGCGGCGACAGCGATCGTGCTGTCCGTGTCCGGGTACTTCGTCGCCCGCGTCTCCCTCGAACAGGAACTCGACAACGAGCTGATTCGCGTCGCGAGCACCACCGCCGACTCGATCAGCAACGACATTCGGGGCATGGGCGGCCTGAACAGCACCGGCCTGTCGGCGGCGAACGTCGTACTCGTGCTCCTCGGCGCGGACTACACGGAGCGGACCGTCCCCAACGAGAAGGTCACGCTCACGACGACGAACGCCGACCTTGCCATCGCCCGCACGCAGCTCGGCTACTCCGCCCGGACGGCGCTCGCCGACGACGGCCAGCAGTACCGGATCGTCGCCGTCCCGCTGCAGATCGACGCCATCCGCTACGCGGTCGTACTCGCCCGGCCGTTGACGCCCATGCTGGCGACGCTGCATCAGCTGCGGGTCGCGTTCGTCGCCGCGGGGCTTGCGTTCGTCGCGGCGTCCGCCCTTGTCGGCTGGCTGGCGGGACGGCGGGTCGTGCAACCGTTGCAGGAACTGACGGTCGCCGTCGGACGAGTCAGCGAGACCGGCGACCTCGTGCCCATCGGCCACCACTCGTCCACGGAGGTGGGCGAACTGGCCGCGTCGTTCGACTCGATGATGGACTCCCTGCGCACGTCCCGGGAACGGCAACGCCGCCTGATCGCCGACGCCGGCCACGAACTGCGCACCCCGCTCACGTCCCTGCGGACGAACGTCGAACTGCTCGTCGCCGACGAGAACACCGGCATGCTGCCGCCCGGCGCCCGCCAGGAGATTCTGGGGGACGTCGCCGCGCAGCTGGGCGAGTTCACGTCGCTGGTCGGGGATCTGGTGCAGCTGTCCCGGGACGAAACGCCCGCCGCGGGGGCCCGCCTCGACCTGGCGGTCGTCGTCAGCAACGCCGTCGCCCGCGCGCAACGCCGCCGCCACGGCCTGGTGTTCGACGTCGCCCTGGAACCATACGAGGTCGTCGGGTCGTCCGCCGAACTGGAGCGCGCCGTCACGAACCTGCTGGACAACGCGGTGAAGTTCTCCCCGGAGGGGGGCACCATCCGTGTCGCGTTGGCCGACGGGCAGCTCACCGTCGCCGACGAGGGACCCGGCATCGCCGACGAGGACCTGCCGCTGATCTTCGACCGCTTCTACCGCTCCGACAAGGCCCGCAACACCCCGGGCACCGGGCTGGGGCTGTCGATGGTGGACCACACGATCACATCCCACGGCGGGGTCGTCCGGGCCGAGAACGTGGCGGACGGGCACGGTGCCGTCTTCACCGTCGACCTGCCTCCCGCCCCGCCCGCGCCGGTGGAGGGGGACATGGTGGAGTAGGGG
>WQUE01000348.1 GCA_009785885.1 Actinomycetes bacterium | reverse complement strand
GTGCCCGTCGGCGATCCGGCGCGCGTAGCATCGTGGGGCGGGCATTTCCCCGCCGGGACGCCCCCGACGAGCGCCCACGACCACACGCAGGGACTCCACGACGATGACGAGCAAGGGCAGGGCCGGGCGGACGGCGATGGCGTTCGTCGTGGCGATGGGCGTCGTCAGCCTGTTCTCGGACATGACGCACGAGGGCGCCAGTTCGATCCTCGGCGCGTTCCTCGCCCTGGCGGGGGCGTCGGCGACCGCGATCGGGTTCTTCGCGGGGCTGGGCGAGTTGGTGGGGTACGGGCTGCGCCTGGCCACGGGCGTCCTCGCCGACAGGACGCGCCGCTACTGGCCGATCACGATCGTCGGCTACGTGATCGACGTGTCGGCGATCCCGCTGCTCGCCCTGGTGCCGCACGGCGGCTGGATGCTGGCGTGCGCGCTGATCGTGATCGAGCGCACCGGCAAGGCCATCAAGAAGCCCGCGAAGGACACGCTGACGTCCTTCGCCGCCTCGCAGGCCGGCGCGGGGAAGAGCTTCGCGATCCAGGAGTTCCTCGACCAGATCGGGGCGACGCTCGGGCCCGTGATCGTGTTCCTCGTCGTGTGGGCGCAGCGGGGCGCGGACGAGTTCACCGCGTACAAGGTGGCGTTCGCGGTGCTGGCCGTGCCGGCCGTCGCCACGCTCGCCGTCCTGCTGCTCGCCCGCTCCCGCTTCCCGAACCCCGACCGCTTCGAGCCCGAACCCGCCGTCCACCAGGGATTCCGCTTCACGGCGGCCTTCGGGTGGTACGTTGCGGGCATCGGCCTGGTCGCGTTCGGTTTCATCGACTTCCCCCTCGTGACGATGCATGTCGCCAAGCTCGGCCTCATGTCCGCCGACACGCTGCCGCTGCTGTACGCCGGCGCGATGATCGTCGACGCGTTCGC
This sequence comes from Actinomycetes bacterium, assembly GCA_009785885.1. Lineage (GTDB taxonomy): Bacteria > Actinomycetota > Actinomycetes > Propionibacteriales > Propionibacteriaceae > WRGV01. Next base: position 7,387 of record WQUE01000348.1, on the reverse strand, counting down.
GGCGCTGGCGTTCGGCTGGATGTACGACCGCGTCGGCCTGCGCGCCGTGATGGTCGCGGCCCTCGTCTCGGCCCCGTTCGCCGTCCTCGTGTTCGGCTGGCCGAGCCGGGGGCTGTTGTTCGCGGGCGTCGCCCTGTGGGGGGTCGGCATGGGCGCCCAGGAGTCGATCCTGAAGGCGGTGATCGGCCAGGTCGTCCCGAAGACCGCCCGGTCGACCGGCTACGGCGTGTTCGAGACGGCCTGGGGGGTGGCCTGGTTCGCCGGCAGTTGGCTGATGGGGGCGTTGTACGACGCGAGCCGTCCCACCATGATCGCGGTGTCCGTCGCGGCCCAGGTCGCCGCCGTGCCGTTCTTCCTCCTCACGGCCCGCGCCGCCCGCCGGCCGGCGGGCCGCGCCCAGAGTTGAGTTGGCACCACCACGCGTCCGTCCTGAGGTCGTCTGCTGGTCAGAAGTCACCTTTGAGCGCGCCGCCGGGTTGCGCACCCCCACCTGTTGTGTTACTGTATTAGTGCAGTGATACAGCAGGGAGGGAGGCGCCCATGGACTTCGATGAGGACAAGCCGATATGGCTCCAGCTCGTCGAGGAGTTCTCCCGACGCATCGCGTCGGGAAGCTGGGCCCCGGGCGCCAAGGTCGGCTCGGTTCGCGAGCTGGCCGCCGAGTTCGGTGTCAACCCCAACACCGTGCAACGCGCCCTCACACACCTGGACGAGTCGGGCCTCACGACGACGGAACGGACGGTGGGACGGTTCGTCACGTCCGATCCGTCCCACGTCGACGCCATGCGGTCCCAGGCCGCCACCCGGTTCGTCGACGACCTCGTCGCCGCGCTCCGGGGCCTCGGCCTGACCTACGCCGAGGCGGCAACCCTGCTCATCGACCGATGGGATCACCAACAGGAGGAATCATGAGTGACAAGAGGGCCGGGATCACGATCGCCGGCCTGACGAAGCACTACGGGCCGGTCGTCGCCCTGGACGGCCTCGACCTCGCCCTGCCGACCGGCGGCATCGTCGGCCTGATGGGCGACAACGGCGCCGGCAAGACGACGCTGCTGAAGATCCTCGCCGGCGTCCTGGCCGACTGGACCGGGACGATCGACGTCCTCGGGTGTGAGATCGGCCCCACCACGAAGGCGTTCACCTCGTTCCTGCCGGACGTCGACTACCTGCCCGACCGGTACCGGCTGCACGACGCGGTCGCGCTGTTCGCGGACTTCTTCGCGGACTTCGACGCGGCCCGCGCGCAGGCGCTCATCGCCGGGTTCGGCCTGCCGGCCGCCCGCAGCCTGAAGGAGTTCAGCTTGGGCATGCGCGAGAAGCTGCAGATCGCGCTGACGATGTCCCGCCGGGCGCGGGTGTACCTGCTCGACGAGCCGATCAGCGGCGTCGACCCCGCCGCCCGCAGCGTGATCATGGAGAACATCATCAACAACTACGACGCCGACGCGCTCCTGGTCATGTCCACGCATCTGATCGCCGACATCGAGCCCGTCGTCGACCATGTCGTGTTCCTCCGGGACGGACGCGTGCTGCTCCAGGGCCTGGCCGACGACCTGCGCGCCGCGAGCGGGCTGAGCATCGACAAGCTGTTCCGCCAGACGTATCGCCAGGCCGGGCCCGCACCGGTCTTCCCCATGATGACAAGCAACGATGGTAAGTGAGGCCCAAGAGATGTTCGGCAAACTGTTCAAGCACGAGTTCCTGGCGACGTGGCGGCAGTTCGGCATGGTGTGGGGCGTGATCCTCATCGTCACCGCCGGGATGTTCGGCGTGGCCGCGCTGAAGGTGCCGGGCCTGTCGATCACCGCCGGAGTGTTCGGCATCATGGGCCTGGCGGCGATCTCGGTCACCACCCCCGTCCTGCTCTGCCTCAACTACTGGCGGACGATGTACGGCGCCCCGGGGTACCTCACCCAGTCGCTGCCGGTGCGCGGCCGGGTGATCTTCGCCGCGAAGGCCGTCTACGCGTGCCTCGTCCTGCTCCTCGCCACGGCCATCACCCTCGGCCTGATCCTGCTCGCCACCAGCTTCGGGACGTCGGCGCTTCTCGGCCAGAAGGCGCTCACCTGGCATGACATCGTCACGGCCCTGGGCACGGGTCAGCTGTGGCTCGCGCCGGTGCTCATGCCCCTGCTCATCTCCACCGAGCTGGTGCTGTACCTCGCCGCGATCACGCTGGGCACGCGCGGCAGGCTCGGCAGCCTCGGCGCCGGCGGGGCCGTGATCGCCCTGGTGATCGCGTACGTCGCGCTGGAGATGGTCATCCTGGTGACCATGCTGGTCATCCCGTGGGGCTTCCGCGTCACCGGCCCCGACGCCGGCACGCTCACCACGGGTTTCATGTGGCGGGGCATGTTCTCCAGCACGGGACCCGACATCATCGGCATGGGCTGGCTCCCCTTCGGCGTGCTGTTCGCGATCGTCGCGACCGTCCTCGCCGTCCGCAGCGTCGAACACCACACCTGCCTGCGCTGAAGCCGCATCCGGGACACGCGGTCAGGACGGGGCCCGGATCTCCCCCGAGCCCCGTTCGATGAGCCGGGCGGGCACGATGAGGGTGGCGGGGGCCTCGTCGAGACCATCGATGCGCTGGAACAGGCGCTGCGCGGCCGCACTCCCGAAACCGCGTGGGTCCTGCGCCATGACGCTCAGCGCCGGGTCGACGAGGTCGGACATGTCCATCTCGTCCATGCCGACCAGGGCCACACGGTGGGACAGGCCGCGCTGCTTGAGGATGCGCATCGCGCCGATGGCCGCCATGTTGCGCGACGCGAACAGGGCCGTGGGGGGATCGTCCAGGCCGAGAAGGCGCGCCGTCCCGGCCTCGGCGTCGGAGGCGACGAGCACACCCAACTCGACCAGCTCGTCGGCCGGGACGATCCCGGCGCGCCCCAGCTCGTCCCGGTATCCGGCCAGCCGGTCGGCGGCCGTGGACAGCTGGGCGTCGTCCCCCAGGAAGCCGATGCGCCGGTGGCCGCCCGCCAGCAGGTGGCGCGTCGCGGTGCGGGCGGCGGCGCGGTTGTCGGCCGTGACGACGTCCGCCGCGATCCCCTCGGGCGCGCAGTCGACGTACACGCACGGCAGGTGCGTCCCGAGAAGGTCGGCCACGCCACGATGGTCGCCCGGGGCGGGCACCACGACGAAGCCGTCCACCCGGCGCGACATGAACGCGGCGACGAGGGCGGCCTCCTTGGCCAGGTCCATGTGCGTGGACGCGGCGAACACGACGACGCCGCGCAGAGTCGCCACCTCTTCGACACCCCGGAAGATGCTGGCGTAGAAGGGATTGTCCATCGCGGATATGAGCAGGGCGATGGAGCGGGTGTCGCGCACCCCTCGCGCGAGGTTCGCGGCGGCCGCGTCGGGGAGGTAGCGGAGAGCCTCCGTGGCCTCGCGCACCTTGGCGATTGTGGCCTCCGCGACGTTCGGCTCGCCGTTGACGACCCGCGACACCGTCTTGATGCTGACACCGGCCCGGTGGGCGACGTCGCGCATCGTGGCCCGGCGGCGGTCGTCTTTCGCCATGGTGATCTCTTCCCGGTCCGCCTCGCATCGCCAGTGGTGCGCGGACGTGGGCCACACTAGCATGACAGCGCTGTCGATTCGCCCGCCGGGAACGACTCCCTCCAGAAGACGCCCCGCACCTCGCGAAAGAACTCTGTTACCAAATCGTCATCAACCGCGTTTGACACTCCCCGGCCCCGACACTAGGGTAGGTACGGTGACAGCGTTGTCAATCACGACAGAGCTTCCAGCGGACCAGACCACACCCGTGATCCTGGAGATGGCACACATCACCAAGGTGTTCCCGGGCGTGGTCGCGCTGGACGACGTCAACCTGGCCGTGCGGGCGCGGACGATCCACGCGATCTGCGGCGAGAACGGCGCCGGCAAGTCGACGCTGATGAACATCCTGTCCGGCGTCTACCCGACCGGGACGTACGACGGCCAGATCCGGTTCGAGGGCCAGGAGATGGCGTTCCACTCCATCCGCGCCTCGGAGGACGCGGGTGTGGCCATCATCCACCAGGAACTGGCGCTGATCCCGGAACTGTCGGTCACGGAAAACATGTTCATCGGCAACGAGGTGGCCACGCGCGGGGTCATCGACTGGATCGCGGCACGCCGGTCGGCCCTCGACCTGCTCGCGCGCGTGGGGCTCGACGTCAACCCCGACACGCCGATCAAGAACCTCGGCGTCGGCCAGCAGCAGCTGATCGAGATCGCCAAGGCCCTGGGCAAGAACTGCCGGCTCCTCATCCTGGACGAGCCGACGTCCGCGCTGAACGAGGACGACTCCGCCAACCTGCTCGACATCCTGCGCGGCCTGAAGGCCAAGGGCCTGACCAGCATCATGATCTCCCACAAGCTGAACGAGATCGCCGCGATCGCCGATGCGATCACGGTCATCCGCGACGGCCGGGTGGTGGAGCACATCGACGTCACCGCCGGCCGGGTCGACGAGGACCGCATCATCCGCGGCATGGTCGGACGCGACTTGTCCTCCCGCTTCCCCGACCACACCCCGCACATCGGCGAGGTCTTCTTCGAGGTGCGCGACTGGACGGTGGAGCACCCCCAGATCCCCGGCAAGCTGGTCTGCAACCACGAGAGCTTCTACGTCCGGCGCGGCGAGATCGTCGGTTTCGCCGGCCTGATGGGGGCGGGCCGCACGGAGCTGGCGCGGTCGCTGTTCGGCCGGTCCTACGGGACGTTCCTGGGCGGCGAGATCCTGCTGGACGGCGCACCGATCGAGTTGCCCACCGTGAAGGCCGCGATCGACGCCGGTCTCGCCTACTGTCCGGAGGACCGCAAGATCCAGGGCCTGAACCTTCTCGACGATGTGAAGAAGACCATCGTGTCCGCCGGCATCGACCGCATCTGCACCCGGTCCGTGATCGATCTCGACGAGGAGGCGGTCGCGGCCGAGGAGTACCGCAGGAAGATGAACATCAAGGCGTCCTCGGTCGACGTCGTCGTCAGCACCCTGTCGGGCGGCAACCAGCAGAAGGTCGTCGTCGCGAAGTGGATGTTCACCGAGCCCGTCCTGGCGATCCTCGACGAGCCGACGCGGGGCATCGATGTCGGCGCCAAGTACGAGATCTACACCCTGATCAACCAGTTGGCGCAGGAGGGCAAGGGGGTCGTGATGATCTCCTCGGAGTTGCCCGAACTGCTGGGTGTATGCGATCGCATCTATACCGTCTTCGAGGGGCGCATCACCTCGGTGACCGCGGCGGCCGACGCCACGCAGGAGTCCCTCATGCGCCAGATGACCGACACCGCCGACGCCACCGCCAGACCGGCGCCGGCACCGAACCACAGCCAGGAAGAACCACGATGAAGCCAACGAAAGCGATTTCCCAGATACTCGGCGGCAACCTGCGGCAGTACTTCATGGTCGCCGTGCTGGTGGGCGTGATCGTCATCTTCCAGCTCGTCACCGGGCTGAAGCAGCCGCACTCGTCCCTGCTCACGGCGCTGGTCCACGGGAAGATGATCTCCCCGACCAACATGCAAAACCTGCTGAACGGCAACTCCTACGTTCTGGTCATCGCGATCGGCATGCTGTTCGTCATCATCACCGGCCAGATCGACCTGGCTCCCGGGTCGGTCGCCGCCGTCGTCGGCATCGTCATGGCGATGGCCATCACGCAGCGCAACCCGGACGGGACGTTCGCGACCTCGCCGTGGTGGTGGATCGGCATCATCGTCGGCGTCGCCGTCGCCCTGGCGGTCGCGGTGGCCGTCGGACGGACGCTGGAGCGGCACCGACACATGAAACGGGCGCCGGCCCTGGTGATCGGGCTCGTCGCCGGCCTGCTCGTCGGCGGGGCCGTCGCGCTCGGTCTGGCAAGCGCGATCAACGCGTTCGGCATCCCGTGGTGGGGCGGCGTCCTGATCGGGCTGGGCGCCGGGGCCGCGATCGGCGCCTGGCAGGGTGCCTGGCTCGCGTACATCGGTGTGCCCGGCTTCATCACGACGCTCGCCGGGCAGATGCTGTTCCGCGGGGTGAACCAGTGGATCGGCCAGGCCCGATCCATTCCCGTGCCGAAACCGATCCAGTACATCGGCGGCGGCTACCTGCCCGACTGGGGCCCGCACTGGGGCCCGAGCGTCGACGGCTCCGGCCTGAACAACTCCACGGTGCTGCTGGGCGTGATCGCGATCCTGGTCATCGCCACCCTCGAGTTCCGCCAGCGCGCCAAGCTCTCCCGGGCGGCCATGGACGTCCCGCCGCTGTGGACGTCCGTCGTGCGGCTGGTGCTGCTGGCGCTCGTCATGGGCTACCTGACCTTCCTGTTCGGCTCCGGCCCCAAGGGGACGTCCTTCCCGATCACCGGCTGCATCCTGGTCGCGATCGTGCTCACCTACAACTTCATCGCGACGCGCACCACGCTCGGCCGGGGCGTCTACGCGGTCGGCGGCAACCGGATCGCCGCCGGCCTGACCGGCATCGACACGAAGAAGATCTACTTCCTCGCGATGGCGAACGTGTCGTTCCTCGCCGGCCTCGCCGCGATCATGTTCGTGGGACGGTCCCGCTCGACCGGCCCGGCGGACGGGACCGGCTGGGAGCTCGACGCGATCGCCGCCGTGTTCATCGGCGGCGCGGCCGTGTCGGGTGGCGTCGGCACCGTGTTCGGATCGATCATCGGCGGCTTGGTGATGGCCTCCCTGAACAACGGGTTGTATCTCATGGGCATCGGATCCGACAAGCAGAAGATGATCAAGGGGTTGGTGCTCCTGGTGGCCGTCGCCATCGACCTCTACAGCAAGTCCCAAGGCAGGCCCTCGATCATCGGCACGGTGCAGCGAAACCTCCAGCAGCGACGAAAGAAACCAGACCTCGGCAGCACGACCACGGTCGCGACCGCCGGGACCGCCTCGAACTGAGGCGGGACCCACACGGGGCGAGGCCGCCCCACACCAACGCACCACGCGGTGCTCAAAGAAGGTAGGTACATGAAGAAAACGACGATCACCCTATTGGCTCTGGGCGCCGCCGCCGCGCTCGCCTTGACGGCGTGCAGCAACAGCAGCTCCGGGGGTTCAACCACCACGACAACCCAGCCTCCCGCCACGTCGACCAGCTCGAGCGCACCGGTCTCGACCAGCACGTCCTCGTCGGCGGCCGCCGACTCGATCACCCCGTCCACCGGCTTCCCGGCCGGTTCGACGATCGGGGTTTCCCTGCCGCAGAAGACCTCGGAGAACTGGGTTCTCGCCGAGGGCCTGTTCAACGACGGCCTCAAGGCGGCCGGGTACAACCCGATGGTCACGTTCGCCGACGGCGGCGTGACCGAGCAGCAGAACCAGATCCAGTCCATGATCACGGCCGGCGCCAAGGTCATCGTGATCGGCGCCATCGACGGCTCGCAGC
>WQUE01000347.1 GCA_009785885.1 Actinomycetes bacterium | reverse complement strand
CCGGTCGTGGCGACGCTCATGGCCCAGGGGGCGTTCCCGTCCAGCGATCCGCTGTTCTACGGCATGCCCGGCATGCACGGCACGGTCGCGGCGGTGGGGGCGCTGCAGCGGTCCGACCTGCTGATCGCGATCGGTGCCCGCTTCGACGACCGGGTGACCGGCCGGCTCGACGCGTTCGCCCCGGGTGCGGCGGTGATTCACGCGGACATCGACCCGGCGGAGATCGGGAAGAACCGGGCGGCCGACCTGCCGATCGTGGGCGACGCGAAGGCGGTGCTGATCGAACTGGACAAGGCGCTGGCCACCGAGACGATGCAGGATCTCAGCCCCTGGCGGGCTTTCCTGGACAGCCTGCGGCGGCGCTATCCGCTGACCCTCGACGAGGACACCGAGGACGGCAAGCTGTCGCCCCAGCGGGTCATCCAGCGGCTGGGCGAGATCGCCGGGCCGCAGTCCGTGTTCGTCACCGGGGTCGGCCAGCACCAGATGTGGTCGAGTCACTTCCTGCCGCACGATCACCCGGGGCACTGGGTCACGTCCGGCGGGTTGGGCACGATGGGCTTCTGCCTGCCGGCGCTCATGGGCGCGAAGGTGGGACGTCCCGACGCGTGCGTGTGGGGCATCGACGGCGACGGCTCGTTCCAGATGACCCAGCAGGAGCTGACGACGTGCTCCCTGAACGACATCCCGGTGAAGGTCGCGATCATCAACAACAACGTGCTGGGCATGATCCGGCAGCACCAGAAGCTGTTCTACGGCAAGCGGTACTCGAACTCCGACCTGTTCACCGATTCGCTGCCGGACTTCTGCAAGCTGGCCGAGGCGATGGGCGCCCACGCGATCCGCGTCCGCACGCCCGAGGAGCTCGATCCGGCGATCGAGGAGGCGATGGCGATCAACGACCGGCCCGTCCTCGTGGAGTTCCAGGTGGCGCGGGATGCCATGGTCTGGCCCATGGTGCCGGCCGGGAGCAGCCCCGACAACATGAACATCGGCTTCGGCGTTTCGCCGCGGTGGGAAGAGGAGGCGTCGTGAACACGCACACCCTGAGCGTCCTGGTCGCGAACGCGCCCGGCGTCCTGACACGTGTCGCCGGGCTGTTCAGCCGGCGCGGCTACAACATCGAGTCGCTGACGGTCGGCCCGACGCTCGATCCGGACGTGTCGCGCATGACGATCGTCGCGACGGTCGCGGATCCGGCGATCCTGGAGCAGATCGTGAAGCAGCTGAACAAGCTGATCGAGGTCTACAAGATCATCGAACTCGACGCGGGTGCCGTCGACCGCGAGCTGATCCTGCTCAAGGTCTACTGCACGGAGTCGACGCGCAGCTCGGTGATCGACATCGTGAACTTGTTCCGAGCCCACGCCGTCGACGTCGGCTCGGAGTCGATCACGATCGAGACCACCGGGTCGGCCGAGAAGCTGCGGGCCATCGTCGAGTTGCTGAGCCCGTACGGGATCATCGAGATGGCCACGTCCGGGCACGTCGCCCTGACCCGGGGCGCCCGGGCCATGGCCGAGACCCGCCGTCCGGCGCTCGCGCGCGCCTAGACTTCATCTATCCACCGACGACAAGGAGTATCACCACCATGGCCACACTGTTCTACGACGAGGACGCCGATCTGTCGATCATCCAGCAGCGCAAGGTCGCGATCATCGGATACGGCTCGCAGGGCCACGCCCACGCGCTGAACCTGCGCGATTCGGGCGTGGACGTCCGCGTCGGGCTGCAGCCCGGCAGCACGTCCCGCGCGAAGGCCGCCGACGCCGGCCTGCCGGTGATGACGCCGGCCGAGGCTGCCGCCTGGGCCGACCTGATCATGATCCTGGCGCCCGACCAGGTGCAGCGCCACCTGTACGCCGACGAGATCGCGCCGCACCTGGTGCCGGGGGACGCGCTGTTCTTCGCGCACGGGTTCAACATCCGGTTCGGCTACATCACGGCGCCGGACGGCGTGGACGTGTGCATGGTCGCGCCGAAGGGCCCGGGCCACCTGGTGCGCCGGGAGTACGCGGACGGCCGCGGCGTCCCGATGCTCGTCGCGGTCGAGAAGGACGCCACCGGCAACGCCTGGCCGCTCGCGATGAGCTACGCCAAGGCGGCGGGTGGCCTGCGCGCGGGCGGGCTGAAGACGACGTTCACCGAGGAGACGGAGACCGACCTGTTCGGCGAGCAGGCCGTGCTGTGCGGCGGCCTGTCGCACCTGATCCTGGCCGGGTACGAGACGCTCGTCGAGGCGGGCTACCAGCCCGAATCGGCGTACTTCGAGTGCCTGCACGAGGTGAAGCTGATCGTCGACCTGATCTATGAGGGCGGCATCTCGAAGATGCGCTGGTCGGTGTCCGACACGGCCGAGTACGGCGACTACGTGTCCGGCCCGCGCGTGATCGACGCCCGCGTGAAGGAGACGATGAAGGCGGTGCTGGCCGACATCCAGGATGGCTCCTTCGCCGCCCGGTTCATCGCCGACCAGGATGCTGGCGCACCCGAGTTCAAGCGGGAGCGCGCCGCCGGCGAGGCCCACCCGATCGAGAAGGTGGGACGCGAGCTGCGCGGCGTGATGAGCTTCATCCGCTCGCCCGACGCCGACTACACGGAGGGGACCGCCGCCCGGTAGCGGGTGCCGACGGCCCGGTCACCGTATCTGACGGATGCCCGGGCCGTCGCCCCACGTGCGGTCGGTCGTCCAGGCGTCGGCACCGGTGCGGTGGGCGAGGGCCAGGCAGAGGCGGTCGCCGAGGCTGAGCGACGGGTGTTCCGCCCAGTGGGCCGCGGCCCATTCGGCGTCGTCGCGTGTCACGGGTTCGACGGTCACGCCGTAACTCAGCAGCGCCGCCCTGGCGTCGGCCCAGTTGCGCCCGGCGGCGAGCAGTTTCTGGGCGATCTCGGACCAGTTCGCCGCGCCGCAGACGGCCGGCCCGTTCACCAGGGCCGCCTCCACCGCGTCGGCGCCTGGTTCGCCCTTCAGGAAGGCCAGCGCCGCGGACGCGTCCAGGACGATCATGCGGCCTCCCGTTCGGCTTCGCGGCGGCGGTCCGCCAGCAGCGACCCGACGAGGTCGTGCCCCTGCAGATCGGACCGGACCCGCTTGAGAAGTTGCTCGCGCGTCATGAGCACCAGCCCCTGGTCGGTTTCGACGAGGACGACCGGGGTCCCGGTCGTCAACCCGAACCGTTCGCGCGTTCCGGCAGGAATCACGAGCCGGCCCCGGTCTCCCATCGTCAGTGTTGTCGTCCCATTCATGATGAGAACGTACCACATCCTGACGTGGCGTGGCATGGCGCGTGCGGTCAGGCGCCAAGCCGGTCTACGGCACGCGGAGCTCCTGGAGCGGTTGGCGGCGTGAGGCGACCAGCGCGGGCACGAGGGCAGCGACCAGGGTCACCAGCAGGCCCGCGACGGCCAGGGCGAGGCAGTACTGGGCGTTCGGCAGGGCCGCGCCGGAACGTGCGACCACGGCCGACGCCACTCCGATACCAAGCCCGGCACCGATGACCGCAAGGATGCCGGCCTGCGTGAGGAGGAGGCTGACGATCAGCCCGCGGGTGGCGCCGAGCGCGCGGCGACGCCCGAAGTCCTTGCGGCGCAGATAGACCAGGGCCAGGAGGTTGGCACCGTGCAGGAGCGCCGTGATGGCGAGCACGCCGAGAACCGTGGCGCGCCCGTACCGGCCAAGCTCACCGCCGATGGCTGCCCGCACGTCCGCCAAGGTGGCCGAGGTCTCGATCGAGATCTTTGTGGGGTCGGCCGCAGCCAGGAGCCCGGCGACCGTCTCGGCCACTGCGCGCACCAGGCGTGGTTCGGTGGCGAGGACGACGATGAGGTCGACCTCCTCGCCGCCGGCCGGCTCGCGGGATTCGAGGATGACGGACCCGAGCAGACCCAGGTAGCTGGGCAGGGCCATGGTCCCCGTCACCAGGTAGCGGTGGTCGTCTGCGGTGACGACCTCCCCCGTCCCATCGCGCAACCCAAGGGCTTGCGCCGCCCGGGGCGTCGCCCGCACCTGGCCTGGCGACCCCAGCCCGTAGACGGCGCGCAGTCCCACGGGCGTGCCGCCGGGGATGCGGGTGTTGCGCACATCCACGACCGGCCCGAAACCGGTTACCGACTCCGCCTCGATGATGCGGGCGATCCGGGACACCGCCGCGACGGTCAGGCCGGCACCGTCGGCGGCGCGCACGATGATCGACCGTGTGCCGGCGGCATCGAGGTGCGCCAGGACGGCGTCCTCGGTCGCCACTGTGCGTCCGCTGGTCAGCAGCGCGGACGCGCACATCACCGCGACCATCACCAGGGTGAGCAGGCTCGTGACGGCCTGGCTGCGCGCACTCGCCATCGCCTCCCGCACCAGCGGGCCCATCACGCACCAGCCTCAAGATCGACGTGGCTGTCGCAGGCGGCGGCCACCCGATCGTCGTGCGTCGCGATGACCACGCACACCCCCGACTCGGCGCGCTCCCGCAGCGCGCCGATTACGACATCGCGGGAGTCGGCGTCGAGATTGCCGGTCGGCTCGTCCGCCAGGATGAACCGCGGATCGCCCAGGAGTGCGCGGCACAGGGCGACGCGCTGCGCCTGCCCGCCGGACACCTGGCCCGGGAGGTGGTCGGCGCGGAGCCCGACGCCGAACTGCGCCAGCAGGTCGTGCGCCCGCCGCACCGCCTCCCGCCGGGGCGCGTTCCGGTAGAGGGCCGTCTCGATGACGTTGTCCATGACGGTCCTGGACGGGTCGAGGGCGGCGTCCTGGAACACGAAGCCGAACAAGTGGGCACGCAGCCAGGCCCGGCGGGCATCGGCCAGGCGCGTGGTGGGATGACCGTCGAGGAAGACGTCGCCGGCGGAGGGACGCTGGAGGAGGCCGAGCAGGTACAGCAGCGTCGACTTGCCCGAGCCGGACACCCCGGTGATCGCTGACAGCGATCCCGGCGGGAAGCGACCCGCGAAACTGCGTACGCCGACGACCCCGCCCGGGTAGACGAAGGACAGACCCTGGGCGGTCAATCCTGTCGCGCCTGATTCGGCCGGGGTCATGGTCGTCACGGCTCCTGGCCGGGCACACGCACCGGCTCCCCGTCCGCCACGCCGTCGACGACGATGAGCCCACTGGCCGTCGTGCCCAGTTTCACCTCGCGGAAGGTGCCATCGGCCAGGGTGACGCCCGTCCGCCCGTCGGCGGTCGTCACGACGGCCGCCGCTGGCACGCTCACCCCCGACTCTTGGGGGATCACGTGGATCACGGACGGAATCAGGACGCCGCCGCTCTGTGACGTCTCGGCCCCCTGTCCACCGGACCCGTTCGTGGTGGACGCAGGCAGCGGGATCGCCGAGCAGTCGGCTCCGCAGACCGACCCGCCGCCGGCGCCGGCCAGTTCGGCCTGGAATGATCCTGCCGTTCCGCGCACGTCCGACACGATGGCTGTCCAGGCGTGGCCGGCGTAGGCCAGATCGACCGCCGTGCCAGGGTGGATCAGGCCCGCCTGCGCCTCTCCGAGTGCGATGGCGAAGACGGGCGCATCGGGCAGCAGCGACACCACCGGGTACGTGCCCGAAACCTCCCGGCCGACTTCCAGGCCGGCGGCGGGCGTGATCCGCGCCGGCAATTGCGGCAGATACATGATGTCGCCACGCAGGACGACCCCGGTCTGCTCCACCCCCATGTCGTGCTGCCAGGCCCGCACGGCGGTCTTCACCGCGGTGTCGAACACGCCGTCCGCCTGGCCGGTGTCGTGGCCGATGACGGCCAGGAACCGCTGCAACTGGGCGACGTCGGCGCCGCGCGCCCCCAGCGTCAGGTCACGGAACGGAGGTACGTCGCCGGCCGCCGCCACGACCGGGCGCAGATCCACGGTGTAGATCACATCGCCCGGCCCGACCACGTTCCCCGGCTTCACCGCCACGCTCGTGATCACCCCGTCCGCCGCCCCGTCCGCGGAGCCTGTGGGCACCCAGGTCGCCGCCGTGTTGAGGCGCAGGTCCAGGCCGATCGTGGTCGTGCGGGCGGCTACGAGCGTGTAGTCGGGCGCGGCCAGCACGTCCGGGGGCGGACGCAGCAGCGTCGTCCCCGCCCACCACCCGCCCGCGGCGCCGCCGACCAGGCACACCGCGCCCACCAGTACCCCGCCCCACCGGCGATGCCGGGGCGGGGTACTCGCGGGTGTGGCTCCGCTCATGGCCAGTCCGGGATCGGACAGGCCGCCTTCGCGGTTGCGTAGTCGGCGGGGGCCAGCGACAGGAGTCCGTCGTACGGGGTCCACGGCGGCAGCCCCTCGTGCATCATGCCGTACACGAAAAACTCCCGGCTGGGCGCCGCCGGCACATCGTAGCCTGCGGCGATCACGCACGACGCCACGCCGAGGTAGATGTCGTATAGGTGGCCCGCGTCTGCCTCGGAGAACGACGGCGGTTCCGTCGGGACGCCCGCCGCCGCATGGCACGCCGCGGAGTCGGCCATGAAGGCGTCCTGCTGGTCCGAGTTGAATGAACTCACCACGCCGGGATCGCCGACCTGGGGATCGGTCTGCACCCGCGCGTCCCAGCCCTTGTCGCGCATACACTCGGCGTAGACCGCCATCCAGGGGGCGGCACCGTCACCCGACTGGGTGGGAGTGGTGGCCTCTACCGGCGATCCGGTGCAACCACCGGCGGCAAGGGCCAGCGTCAGCAGCAAAGCGACGTGTGCCGCTCTCACTGGTCCCCCTCACGTAAGGTTTGCCGCGAGCTTGCACGAGCCCGACCCGCTCTCGAGCACCTGTCCGGATACCCACCAACTGCTGGCCGTCCGCGAGCCTGTCGCCCACGTCCTGTAGGGGTTCGACGCCGAGACGTTCCCGTAGTCCCAAATCTGTTGCAGCGATCCCACGGTGTAGGAGTGACTGGTGTACCCCGCACTCTTCGAATTGGTCACAACATTCTGGTTGGATGGGCACGACAGGGCACCACCGGACACGGAGCCAGCCCACGCTGGGCCCTGTATCCCCACGATCATGGCACCCGTCAGCGCAACTGCTGCCACGCCACACCTGCTTTGCGATTCATGGTATCCTCTCTGTGTTGCTTTGGTCGGCATTGTTGCCGACAACTTGGTTGCCGGGTTGTGGTCGGCGTGCTTGTATCACCGAAAACGATAGCCTTAACTATATGCCAGTCAGCGCGCGCTGCATCACCGTTCGCTCACGGCGCGAGCCCGCTCGTCGACGCGTCGTGCTACCGGGGCCACGATGTCGGCGAGACCCGAGCGACGGTGACTCGCGGCCTCGGGGCCAATGGATTGAGTGGCCAAAGGCAGGGGGCGTCGGGAGGCCCAAGGTTGGTCGTGAGGTGATGACTTCCGTGGTTGCGGAGACGGATGCGCTCGCCGATGTGTGCGTCGGCCTGGACACCGGTGCCTCGATCGCCTTGTTGGGGGCGAACGACTCGGGGAAGACCACGTTCCTGGATCTCCTCCTGGGGTTTCGGCGCACGACCGGCGGCCGCATCGGGTGGATCGGCCCGGAGGGTAACCGGGCGTCGTCTCCCAGGACAAGTGCCGCCTTCCAGTCGGTCATGCGCTACGAGGCGCCCCTCGCTGACAACGTGGCCTTCGGCGACTGGTCCGGTGTCGCCGATCCGACGCCCTCGCGTCATGACGCCGCGGCCGTGTCCCGGGTCCTGGACGAGGTCGGGTGTGCGTCCTTGCCGCTGGACCTGCCCGAGGGGTTCATGACCCTGGTGGGGTCCCGGTGGCCGGACTCGCGCGGCCTGTCCGGGGGCCAATGGCAGCCGGTGGCGATCGCGCGTTGCCTGTACGCGTCGTACCGTGGGGCGGCCTCGTCCCCGCAACTGCGCGTCCTCGACGAGGCCTCCAGCGCCCTCGATGCTCAGGCCGAGGCCGACCTGCGCGCCGTGCTGCTCGGCGCGGCTCTCCCGGAGGACGGCCTCACGATCTTCGTCACCCATCGGTTCCCGATCATCCGCGTGGCCGACGTGATCCTGGTGTTCGAGAATGGCCGGCTGGTCGAGCAGGGCGAGCACCGGCAACTGCTCGCCCTGGATGGCGTCTACACTGCCCTGTTTGCTGCGCAGGCCCGTGGCTACGGCGGCGACGACTGATCGCGCGGCGCCCGTCCTCAGCCGGTGGCCAACGCGGCGATGGCGTCGCCGACCTGTTGCGTGCTCCGGGGTGCGGCGCCCCGGGTGGCGACGTCCGCGGTGACGGCGGCCTCGATCCGCTTGGCCTGTTCGGGACGTCCCAGGTGGTCGAGCATCAGGGCGACCGACGCGATCGCCGCCGTGGGGTCGGCCACACCCTGCCCGGCGATGTCCGGAGCCGAGCCGTGGATCGGCTCGAACATGGACGGGTGGACCCGCTCGGGGTTGATGTTCGCCGACGCCGCCAGGCCGATGCCGCCGGTGACGGCCGCCGCGAGGTCGGTGATGATGTCGCCGAACAGATTGTCGGTGACGATCACGTCGAAGCGCGCCGGGTCGGTGACCAGGGCGATCATCGTCGCGTCCACGTGCAGGTAGTCGTGCGCGACCTGCGGGAACTCGACCCCGACCTCGTCCACGATCCGCTGCCACATCGCCCCGGCGTTCACCAGCACGTTGTGCTTGTGGACGAGCGTCAGGTGGTTGCGCCGCCGGCTGGCCCGGACGAACGCGTCCCGGACGACGCGCCGCGTGCCGGCCGCCGTGTTCACGCTGACCTCGGTCGCGACTTCGGCGGGCCCACCACCGCGCAGGCTGCCGCCCACGCCGCAGTACAGGCCCTCCGTGCCCTCACGGACGACGACGAAGTCGACCGCCAAGCCGTCGACGACCTCCGGCGCCAGGGGCGTGCGCACCCCGGGGTACAGGCGCGAGGGACGCAGGTTGATGCCCTGGTCGAACGTGAAGCGCAGCTTCAGCAGCAGTCCGCGCTCCAGCAGGCCGCTGGGGATCGCCTTCGAGCCGGGCGCCGCGCCGACGGCGCCGAGCAGGATCGCATCGGCCTGTCCCAGCTCGGCGAGCACCGAGTCGGGGAGCACCTCGCCGGTCCGCTGCCAGCGCGCCGCCCCGAGATCGTACGTGACAAGGCTGAACGCGTCCTCGCCGGCCACCGCGGTCAGGACCTTGACGGCCTCGGTGACGACTTCGGGTCCGATGCCATCCCCGGGGATCACGGCGATGGTGGGCGTGTGGGTCTCGTGCATGCCCCCGATGGTAGGCCGGGACCGCCCCGGCGCGGCGCCTAGCATCTCAACAGGCAAGACGAATCGTCTTGAAGTGTGGAAGGCGGGCGGTGAACGCGCTACGATGACGGCATGCCGACGACCGAAGTACCCGCCACCGGCTAGCGTTTTGTCCAGCGCGACGAAACGCCCCTCGCCTGCCCAGCGCAGCGGGGGCTTTTTCATAGCAGAGACGCATCCCTGAGGAGGTCATCACCATGGCGCTGCAGTTCACCCCGCCCGCCGATCCCGTGTTCACTCCCGACGACGAGATCGCCGCCATCAACGCCGATCCCGGGTTCGGCGAGCACTTCTGCGATCACATGGCCATCGCGCACTGGAACCCCGACCAGGGCTGGCACGACGCCGCGCTTGTGCCGTACGGGCCGCTGCCCCTGAGCGCGGGCGGCGCCGTGTACCACTACGCGCAGGAGATCTTCGAGGGCCTGAAGGCCTACCGCCACGCGGACGGCTCGATCTGGTGCTTCCGGCCCGAGGCCAACGCGGCGCGCTTCGCGTCCAGCGCGACCCGCATGGCGCTGCCGCCGTTGCCCGTCGAGGACTTCGTCGAGGGCGTGCGTGCGCTCGTCGAACTCGACGCCCGGTGGGTGCCCGGCGGCGACGAGCAGAGCCTGTACCTCCGCCCGTTCATGATCGCCGACGAGGAGTACATCGGCGTCCGCGCCACGAGACAAGCCACGTTCGCCGTGATCGGCACGCCGGTCGGGGTTTACTTCAAGGGCGGCGTCGCACCCGTCGACATCTGGGTGTGCACGGACGCCGGCCGGGTCGCCCCGGGCGGGACGGGCATGGCCAAGTGCGGTGGGAACTACGCCGCGTCGCTGCTGTCCCAGGAGATCGCCCACCAGCACGGCTGCTCCCAGGTGCTGTTCACCGACGCCGCGACGCATACGTGGATCGAGGAACTCGGCGGCATGAACTTCGTGTGCATCACCGCCGCCGGCGAACTGGTGACCCCGTCGCTGAACGGCGACATCCTGGCGGGCATCACCCGCGACTCCATCCTGAAGGCGGCACCCCGGGTCGGCCTCACGCCGGTCGAGCGCCCCCTCAGCCTGGAGGAGGTCAGGACCGGCATCACCAGCGGGGCGATCACCGAGATCTTTGCCTGCGGGACCGCCGCGGCCATCGCGCCCATCGGCGCGCTGCTCGACGAGTCGGGGGAGTGGCGCCTGCCCTCCGCGTCCGCCGGGCCGAAGACCCTGGCCCTGCGGGAGTTCCTGCTCGACGTCCAGTACGGCCGGCGTCCCGACGACTTCGGCTGGACCCAGCGGATCTGCTGAGGCGGCAGGCGACGCGCTCGCGGCGCCAACCATCGCGAGCCAGACGCCTGTGATGTTCCTTTGACGGTTTGGACGAGAACGAATCTCCAGATAAACTTGTGGGTACCTCTGTGCGCGGATGCCGCAGACGTGACCGACATCGACCATACGAGGAGCAAGTACTTGAGAATCGGACTGATCGCCCACGACAACTGCAAAGGCCAACTCCTGGAGTGGTGCGCCTGGAACGTGCCCGTGCTCCGGCGACACGCGCTGTACGCCACCGGCACGACCGGGACGCTGATCGAGCACGAGACGGGGCTCAAGGTCACGAAGCTCCTGTCCGGCCCGAAGGGCGGCGACCAGCAGATCGGCGCCATGATCGCGACGGGTCAACTCGACGCGCTGTTCTTCTTCTGGGATCCGGAGACGCCGCAGCCGCACGATCCGGACGTCAAGGCCCTGCTGCGCCTGGCGACGCTGTGGAACATTCCCAGCGCCTGCAACGTGGCGACGGCCGACATGATCATCTCCTCGCCGCTGTTCGAGGGCGACTACGAACCGATCAAGCCTGAATTCGTCGAGCGCGACGTCACGGTGGGCGAGGACGGCGCCGTGATCATTTCGGAGACCGGGTCCGAGGAGGACTGACCGGGCGACCGGGGCGGGTTCATGCCTCGTCCGCCAGGAACCATTCGGCGACACCCTCGGGGTCGTCGTCGTAGCCCTCGACGAACGTGACGCTGGTCTCCGGTTTCAGGAACGGATAGGCCGCACGCCAGTCGGCCCGCAACGCCAGGAACGCCTCCTTCGTCGGCGCCGTCCCGTACTTGTCCCGGAGCGCCAGCTTCGCCTCGCCCATCAGATCGCGCAACGCCGCGGCCGCCGACAGGGCATCGTCGTACGGGCGGTAGTCGAAGGGGGCGCCGAAGCGGATGTAGCACGCGCCGCCCGGGCCGTACTCGGTGACGACGGGGATCAACTCGGCGTCGGCGGTGCGCGCGATGGCGACGATTCCCTTGTGGAACGGGAGCAGCGGCGTGCCGTCCCGCCACGTGTGGCACGGGTTCATCACCGACTCGGGAAACATGAGGACGTTATGGCCCGCCCGGAGCTTGCTCACGGCCTGGCCGCGGGCGAGTTTCTGCTTGGCCTTCGACGTCGCCTCGCCGCCGGTGAGCCAGATCGTGCCGAACAGGTAGCACGTCAGCGTGTTCGCGACGCCGAACGCTGCGTTGCGGGCGACGACGGTGTAGAAGGGGCGGTCGAGGGCGTACCCGATGCGGGGGACGTCCGCGATGTTGGTGTGGTTGGCGGCGAACAGCACGGCGTGACGGGGCGGGGGCAGGGGCACCGACTCATCGTCGACGATGACGTCGGCGTGCTTGGCCTGCCGGTCGAGGTCGAAGAGCCGGCGCGTGAGGGGCCAGGCCGCTCTGTGCGCGAGTTCGCCGGGCGTGGGGCGCCGGGGTCCGGCGTGGGGAAGCAGCGAGAAGTTCATGACCGTCCGTCCTGTGGGGTGCCGGCGCCAATTCGGATCCGGGTGATCGCGTGGGGTGTGCTGGTGCCGCGTTCCACCCTACTGGATGATGCACCGGCCAAGGGGGACGATTCGCGTGTCGCTCAGCGCTCGTCGGCGAGGAACCACCGCTGGATCTCTTCGGGATGGTCCTTGTAGCCCTGGACGAACTGCATCACGACGGCGGGGGCCAGGTACGGGTACTCCGAACGCCACCGTGTGCGCATCGCGAGGAACACCTCCTTCGACGGCGCGGTACGGTACGTGGTGCGCAGGGCGGATTTGGCCTCGGACATGACATCGCGCAACGCGGTGATGGCCGCCACATCGTCCGGGTAGCCCCCGGCGTCGAACGGCTCGCAGATGTGGACGTAGCACGTGTTGTGCATGTCGTACTCGGTCACCACGGGAATGATGTGGGCGTCGCCCTCGCGCGCCATCCCGACCAGGCCCTTGTGCAGGGGCAGCATCGGCTTGCCGTCGCTCCAGGTGTAGCAGGGGTTCCAGACGGCCTCCGGGAAGATGAGAACGTTGTTGCCGCGGCGCAGCTTGCCGATGGCGTTCCGCAACACCTTCGCATGGTTGGCGTCCGCCGCCGAGTCGTTGCCGCCGACGAGCCACAGGGTGCCAAACGCCCAGGACGCCAGCCAGTTGACCAGGCCGTAGGTGGCGTTGCCGGCGACGATGGTGTAGAAGGGACGGTTCAGCGCCAGGGCGAGGCGGGGAATGTCCTGAATGTTGGTGTGGTTCGCGGCGAAGACCATCGCGCGGCCGTCGCGCGGCAACCGGGCGGAGGTGTGGTCGACGACGAGGCGGCCTTGGCGCATGCGCAGGTCCGACTCGCACAGGGCGCGGACGCGCGGGTACATGGCGCGGCGCATCCGTTCCGGCAGGGTGGGGCGCCGGGTGATGCGGGACGGGGTGTTCACGATGGGCTCCTGACGAGACTGGGACGACCTCTCACGGGGAATGCGGGCATCAGCCTAACGCGTTCCGTCCGGCCGGGCCACCTCGACGGGCGACGGCGCGCCGTGCCGGTGTGGCGGCTCAGGGCTCGATGCGGTCCAGCACCAGCGGCGTGCGGGTCGGGGGTTCCGGCCCGATCCCGACCGCGCCGTCGAGTGCGGCGAGCGCGTCCTCCATGCGTTCGGGTGTGTCGGTGTAGAGCGTCATCAGGGGCTCGCAGGACTTCACGGCATCGCCGGGCTTCGCGTGGAGCATGATCCCGGCGCCGGCCTGGACCGCCTCGCCCTGCCGGGCGCGGCCCGCGCCGAGGCGCCAGGAGGCCACGCCGACGCCGAGGGCGTCGAGCCGCGTGAGGTATCCCGAGGACTCGGCGGTCACCACCTCCGCGAACCGCGCCTGCGGCAGGGGTGCCGCCGGATCCCCGCCCTGGGCCTCCACCATCCGCCGCCACACGTCCATGGCCCGGCCGGAGGCCAGCACGTCGGCCGGGTCGATGTCCAGACCGGCCAGGGTCACCATCTCCCGGGCCAACGTCACCGTCAGCTCGACCACGTCGTCCGGGCCGCCACCGGCGAGCACCTCGAGCGCCTCGCCCACCTCAAGCGCGTTCCCGATTGCGTTGCCGAGGGGGGTGTTCATGTCGGTGAGCAGCGCCACGGTGCGGACGCCGGCCGCCTGCCCCAGCCCGACCATCCGGGACGCCAGCTCGCGGGCGCGTTCGGGTGTCTTCATGAAAGCGCCCGTGCCCACCTTCACATCCAGCACCAGTCCGGCCGCGCCCTCCGCGATCTTCTTGCTCATGATCGAGCTGGCGATCAGCGGAATGGCCTCGATCGTGCCCGTGACGTCGCGCAGCGCGTACAACTTCTTGTCGGCCGGGGCGAGGTCCGCGCCGGCGGCACAAATCGCGGCGCCCACCGTCTCCAGCTGGGTCAGCAGGGCCGCGTCGCTGAGGTAGGCCTGCCAGCCCGGGATCGACTCCATCTTGTCCAGTGTCCCGCCCGTGTGCCCGAGGCCCCGTCCGGACAGCTGGGGCACCGCCGCCCCGCACGCCGCGACGAGCGGGGCCAGCGGCAGCGTGATCTTGTCCCCGACGCCCCCGGTCGAGTGCTTGTCGACCGCGACACGCGAGGTGGTGGACAGGTCCATGCGCTTGCCGGAGTCGAGCATCGCACGGGTCCAGCAGGCCAGTTCGGCGTCGTCGAGGCCCTGGAAGAACACCGCCATCGCGCACGCGGACATTTGCTCGTCGGCGATGTCGCCCCTCGTGTAGGCGTCGATGAGCCACCGGATCTGGTCGTCGGCGAGGCGTCCGCCGTCGCGCTTGCGGGTGATGGTCTCCACGGCGTTGTAGGTCATGGGTCCCATTATGGTCGCCGCCGTGGCGCGCCGTGGATGGACGGTCCCGCTAGGCTGTCGTCATGCGCATCGCACGATTCAGCGCGCCGGGGGCCGATCCGGCGTTCGGCGTGGTCGAGCTGGCCGCCGACGAGGGCGAGCATCCGGATTCGGTCGCCCAGATCTCCGGCGACCCGCTTGCGGGGCCCGTCCGGTACACGGGGGCCCGCTTCGCCCTCGACGATGTCCGGCTGCTCGCCCCCGTGATCCCGCGCAGCAAGGTCGTCTGCCTCGGGTTCAACTGGGCCCAGCACGCCGCGGAGATGACCGCCCCGGTCCCGAGTGTGCCGACGATCTTCATCAAACCGAACACCAGTGTGATCGGGCCCGGCCAGCCGATCGTCGCGCCGCCGGAGACGCACGACCTCCAGTACGAGGGGGAACTCGCCATCGTCATCGGCCGCATCTGCCGCCGGGTTCCCCTGGAACGGGTCCCCGAGGTGATCTTCGGCTACACGTGTGCGAACGACGTGACGGCCCGCGACCTCCAGCGCGACGAGAACCAGTGGACCCGCGCCAAGGGGTTCGACACGTTCTGCCCGCTCGGCCCGTGGATCGTGACGAATCTCGATGTGGCCGAGGCCTCGGATCTGACGATCCGGACGACCCTCGACGGCGCGCTGAAGCAGGAGGGGACCACCGCCGACATGGTGCGCGGCATCGCCGAGATCGTCGCCTTCATCTCCGGTTTCGCCACGCTGCTGCCCGGCGATGTCATCCTGTCCGGCACGCCCGCCGGCGTCGGGCCGATGCTGCCCGGCCAGGAGGTCGCCATCAGCATCAGCGGCATCGGGACGCTGGCCAATCCGGTCGTGGCCGAGGACTGAGTCCGTGGCCTCTCGATCCATGCCACCGCTCCCGTCCGCCCCGGCGCGCCCTGGTTGGGCCATGCCGGCCACGGATCCGCCGCCCGGTGTCGACTACACGCGCGTCCTGGCACGCTCCGGGGGTATCGACGCCGGCGCGGTGTTGGCCGGCCTGGCGGTGACGCTGCTGGTGATGTTCGCCATCGCGCCGAGCCTGCTGCAGAGCCTGATCTTTGGGCTCGGGTACGCCCTCCGCGGGCATCCGGACACCTCGCTGGACGCCTACAGCGCCGCGGCCCGCGCCTTCAAGTACCCGGAGGGCATGCTCGCCGCCCACCTGCAACTGGCAGCGCTCATCCCGGTGACGCTGCTTGTCGTGAGGTATGTGCACCACCGCCGCGGTGTTTGGTTGAGCTCCGTGCAACCGGGGGTGCGCTGGCGCTACCTCGCGATCGTCGTCGTCGTGGCGCTCGTCGTCCTGAATGGCATGTACTGGCTGACGACCGGGCGCCACAGCTTTGTGTGGTCGCCCCAGTCGGGACTGGGCGGCTGGATCGTGCTGATCGTCCTCACGGCCCCGCTCCAGGCCGCGGGCGAGGAGTACCTGTTCCGCGGGTACCTCACGCAGGCGTTCGGGGCCCTGCTGCCCGGCCGCCTCGCCGCGTCCCGGTGGCTCGCGGTGCTCGTTTCGGCGTGCGTGTTCGGGCTGGCGCACGGTCTGCACCAAGACCTGCCGCTGCTGCTCACCCGGATCGGGTTCGGGGCGCTGATGGGTGCGCTCGTGGTGATCACCGGCGGGCTGGAGGCGAGCATCGCCGCGCATGCCGTGAACAACGTGTCGACGTTCATCGTCGCCGCCCTGACGCCGGGCGGGGTCGCCAGCGCGATGGCGCTGTCCAGCGCCACGTGGAGCCAGGCCGGGATCAACCTGGCCGCGTACTCGATCGTCGGCCTCATCGCCTGGACCGTGGGTACGTCCCTGCATGTGGCGAGGACGACTCCTGCCGCAGGTTTGGCGCCGACTTGCCCGATCGCGTAAAGTAGCACTTCGCTGTTCCAGCGCTGGGGTATGGGGTAATTGGCAGCCCGCCGGATTCTGGTTCCGTCAGTCCAGGTTCGAGTCCTGGTACCCCAACGCGAGACAGCCGTCATGGCCCCGTTGTGTAGCGGTCCAGCACGCGGCCCTCTCAAGGCTGAAACGGCGGTTCGAATCCGCTCGGGGCTACTGGAGGAATCGCCTGGTCGATCAATGATCGACCAGGCGATTTCGTCATGAGGGGGCGGGCCGCTCACCCGGCCCGCGCCAGCACCGTGGCCAGCCGGCGGCGAGGGCGAGTTGCCCGAAGAACTACGGCCTACTGGTCGGCGCTCTGACGGCGCAGCACGTCGCTGAGGCGTTCGGCGGCGGCGGTGACGGCGGCGGCGTGCATGCGGCCCGGTTGGCGTCCGAGCCGGTCGATCGGGCCGGACACGGACACGGCGGCGATCACCTTGTTGTTCGGCGTCCGCACAGGTGCCGATACCGATGCGACGCCGGTTTCGCGTTCGCCGACCGACTGCGCCCAGCCCTGGCGGCGCACGCTGGCGAGGGTCAGCGCCGTGAAACTGGCCCCGACGAGGCCGCTCTGGATCCGTTCCGGCTCGTCCCAGGCCAGCAGCACCTGGGCCGCCGACCCGGCGGACATGGTGAGTTGCGTCCCGACCGGCACGGTGTCACGCAGTCCCGACGGGCGCTCCGCGGCCGCGACGCAGACCCGCACGTCGCCTTGGCGGCGGAACAGCTGGGCCGACTCGCCGGTGATGTCACGCAGGCGGGCCAGGATCGGTCCGGCGGTGGCGAGCAGGCGATCCTCCCCGGCCGACGCCGCGAGTTCCTGCAGTCGCGGCCCCAGGACGAATCGGCCCTGGAGGTCGCGCCCCACGAACCGGTGGTGTTCCAGGGCCACGGCCAGGCGGTGGGCCGTGGGACGGGCGAGCCCGGTCGTCTGTACCAGGCTGGCCAGGGTCAGGGGGCCGGCTTCCAGGGCGGAGAGCACCGAGGCCGCCTTGTCGAGTACGCCGACACCGCTCGAATCGTCCATAGGGTGAGACTATCATCTCGAATCGTGGTCCGCCCAACCATAATGGAGCGTATGGCGAAAACGCTCTGCCAGAAGATCTGGGACGACCACGTGGTTCGCCGCGCTCCGGGCGAGCCGGACCTGCTCTACATCGATCTGCATCTCGTCCACGAGGTCACAAGCCCCCAGGCGTTCGACGGCCTGCGGTTGGCGCAGCGGCGCCTTCGCCGTCCCGACCTGACGCTCGCCACCGAGGACCACGACACGCCGACGGACGACATCGCGGCCCCGATCGCCGAGCCGGTCGCCGCCCTGCAGGTCGAGACGCTGCGGCGCAACGCCGCCGAATTCGGCGTGCCGATCCACAGCCTCGGCGATCCCGACCAGGGCATCGTCCACGTCGTCGGTCCCCAACTCGGCCTGACCCAGCCCGGGATGACGGTCGTCTGCGGCGACTCCCACACGGCGACGCACGGGGCGTTCGGCGCGCTGGCGTTCGGGATCGGGACGTCCGAAGTCGAGCACGTCCTGGCCACGCAGACGCTGCCGCAACCGGCGCTGCGCACGATGGCCGTCGAGATCGACGGCGACCTGAACCCGGACGCGACCGCGAAAGACCTGATCCTGGCCCTGATCGCCCAGGAGGGCACGGGCGCCGGCACCGGCTACATCGCCGAGTACCGCGGGCGCGCGATCGAGCAGCTCTCCATGGAGGGCCGCATGACCGTGTGCAACATGTCCATCGAATGGG
>WQUE01000346.1 GCA_009785885.1 Actinomycetes bacterium | reverse complement strand
CGGCTACACTATCCATGTGAAGCGGCGCGACCTCATGAGGCGGATCACAGCCATCGCCCGCGCCCAAGGAATCGAGCCGGTGTGGTGTGAGGGTGGCGCCCATACCAAGGTGGTCGTCGGATCACGGTCGACCGTGATCCCTCGCCACAAGGAGATCAAGGAACCGCTTGCCCGCCAGATCATTCGTGACATCGAGGAGGACTGAACAGTGATGGAGATCACGGCCGAGTGCTTCCGCTACGAGGGCTGGTGGGTCGTCACAGTGCCCAGCGTCCGTGGCCTTCACACCCAGGCCCGCCGCCTGGACCAGGTGGAGGCGATGGTCAAGGATGCGGCATCGCTGCTCCTCGACCGGCCGGAGACGGACTTCACCGTGACCGTCGTGCCATCCCTTCCGGACGCCGAGCAGCGTCGTCTCGACGCGGCGCGGGCCGCCCGGGCACGGTTGGCCGAGGCCGAGTCCAAGGCGGCCGAAGCCAGCCGGGAGATCGTGGCGGACCTGCGTGCGCAAGGGTTCACCGTGCGCGATGTCGCCTCGCTGCTGGGTGTCACCCCTTCCCGGGTGTCACAACTCGCCGCCTGAGTGGCATTCGGCGACCGGACCGTGAGTCAGTCACCGGGGCACGACGGCCAGCCGCCGCCCCCGAGGAGACCGACAGCCCCGCCGGGAGTCGATTCTCCGACGGGGCCACCGGGTGTTGCTGCGTTGTGTTGTGAGGACGAAACGGCTAGCCCTTCACGGCGCCGGTGAGGCCGCCGACGATCCGCTTCTCGAACAGCGAGAAGAAGATCAGCGCCGGGATCATGGACATCGACGTGTACGCCAGAATTCTCGCGGTGTCCGACGAGTACTGGCTGGAGAACACCGCCACGCCCAGGGGGAGCGTGTACTGGCTCTGGTCGGAGAACATGTACAGGGGCAACATGTAGCCGTTCCACGAGCCGACGAAGGTCAGAATCGCGACGGTGATCACGCCGGGGACCGCCAGCGGTATCACCATCCGGGTGAAGAACCCGAGTCGCGAACAGCCGTCGACGGTCGCCGCCTCCTCGATCTCCAGCGGGATGGCCGCGAGGAACGGCGTCAGGATGATCACCGTCTGTGGCAGGCCGAAGCCGACCTGAGGCAGGATCACGCTCCACGGCGTGCCGGCCATGCCGGGGATGCGGGTCATCATGATGTACAACGGCGTGATCGCCATCGTCATCGGGAACATCAGCCCGGCCGCGAAGAGCAGGTACATGCCGTTGCGCAACCGGAACTTGTACCGGGCGAGGACGAACGCGACGCACACGCCGAACACGACCACGCACACGACGGTGATGAGGGCGATGAATGTCGAGTTCCAGGCCATGCGCCAGAACCGCCCCGTCTTCAAGACCTCGGCGTACTGGTTGAACTGGAACGGGTTCGGCAGGGCTGCCGGATTGTTGTTGATCTGCGAGTTGTCCCGGAAGCCACCCATGATGACGTACAGCACGGGGCCGAGGCAGACCGCGATGATCGCCAGGGAGATGAAGTAGATGACGGGGCTGCCCCAGCCGCCATCCTTCGGCGTGGGCTTGCGGGTCAACGTGAGTGGCTGCGTCCCTGAGAGTGTGGCAGTGGACATGGCTACCTCGCCTTCTTCGCCGGTTCGGTCAGGGCGCCCTCGGTGTCACGGTTCAGGACGAACCGCTGGTACACGACGGCGACGAACAACGAGATCATGAACACGATGATCGCGATGGCGGAGCCGCGTCCCAGTTCGCCGGACAGGCGGCCTTCACCGGCCATGAACCAGGCCATCGTCGACACGCCGGCGATGCCCGCGATGTACTGGCCCCAGATGATGTAGACCAGGTCGAAGAGCTGCATCGACCCGATGATCGAGAGGAAAGCCCAGATCTTGATGGTCGGCTTCAGCAGCGGCAACATGATGTGCCACTGGATCTGCCAGTATGTGGCGCCGTCGACGGCGCCCGCCTCGGACAGTTCCTCGGGAATGCCCTGCAGCCCGGCCAGCATCAAGATGATGGCGAAGCCGAGGTACTTCCAGGCGAGGATGCACATCAGCGTCCAGATCGCGATCTTCGGGTTGGCCAGCCAGCTGATCTTTGTGCCCAGAAGGGCATTCATGGCGCCGTCGTCGCGCAGCATGAGGCGCAGTCCGATGCCGGCGATCGCCTCGGAGATGACGTAGGGCACGAACACCAAGACACGGATCAGCGACCGTCCCCGCATCTTCTGGTTCAGCAGCAAAGCGACGAGCACGGCGAGCGGGCCCTGCATGATCAGGCCCACCACCATGATGAAGCCGTTGTGCCCGACGGCCTGCCAGAAGAACTTGTTGGTGAGCGTCCACGTGTAGTTGCCCCAGCCGACGTACTGATCGGGCCGTGCCGGTCCCCAGCCCTGCCAGTTGTAGAAGCTGTAGTACAGGGCGACGAAGACGGGGGCGATCACGAAGGTGAGGAAGATGATGATCGCGGGCCCGGACAGCAACCCGATCTCGAGGTTGGCCCGCCAGCCCGACGTGCCCGGCTTGTGTGCCCGACGGGCCGTGGGTGGCGGCACCTTCGCGCCGCCACCCACGGATGCTCCGTCGGGCACAGTCCCCGGGGCAGCGAGAGCTACCTGGGATGTGCCCATGACCCTAGGCCAATGCAGCCTTGATCTGAGCCAGGGCGCCCGCGGCGTCGACCTGGCCGGCGAGCAGGGCCACGACAGCCTTGTTCAGCTCGTTGCCCTTCTGGCCGAGAGCGGTGTCGAACCACAGGAGCGTGTACGGCGACTTGCCGAGCGCCTCGGTGGCCTGCTTCATGGCCGGATCGACCACGGCGTCGGCGGCGGTCGGGTTGGCCGGAATCGTGCTGAACGCCTCTGCGTAGAGCTTCTGCTGCGCCGTCGAGGCGAAGAAGTTCAAGAAGTTCGCGCACGCCGGCTGCGGGGCCTTGTTGGAGCAGGAGTAGCCGTCGTTGCCCGCCATCATCGCGGACTGGTCACCCTTGCCGCCGGACACGGACGGGAAGGGGAAGAAGCGCAGATCCGGCAGGTTGTTCTTGTCGGGCGTGAGGCTGCCGATGACGCCGACGTTCCAGGCGCCCATCAGCTCCATGGCGGCCTTGTGGTTGGCCACCATGCCGGCGGACGAGCCGGCGCCCTGCTGGGCGACGGTGGTCAGGAAGCCGTCGTTGAACGGCTTCGCGTCACGGAAGTCGGCCAGCGACTTCAGCGCGGCCAGCCAGCACGGATCGTCCAGGTTGGGCTTGCCGGCGGTCATGGCCTCGGCCTCGGCCTTCGAGCACTGGCGAAGACCGAACTGGTAGAACCAGTGGGCCGCCGGCCAGGCGTCCTGCGCGCCGAGGGCGATCGGGGCCACGCCGGAGCTCTTGAGCTTGCCGGCCGCCGCCACGAGGTCGTCGATCGTCTTGATGTCGGCGGCCTTGACGCCGGCGGCGTTGAACAGGTCCTCGCTGTACCAGAAACCCTCGGGCATCATCGAGGTCGGCACGCCGTACACCTTGCCGTTGATCGTCGTCACGGACAGGCCACCGGCGAGCTGCGACTTGACGGTCGGGTCGATCAGGCTGGTGATGTCCGCCACCTTGCCGGCCGCCACCTGGTCGGCCATCTTCTGGCCGCCGCGCTGGAAGAAGATGTCCGGCGTGTTGTTGGCCTGCATGGCGGCCTGGAGCTTGCCGTCCAGGTCCTCGTTCTGCACGATCTCGATGTTGATCTTGATGTTCGGGTTGGCGTCCTGGAAGGCCTTGACGGCCTGCTCCCAGTACGCCGAGCCCTTGCCTTGGGAGGCGTTGTGCCAGAAGGTCATGGTGACGGGGCCCGTGCTGCTCGTGCTCGGGCTGGTCTTCGAGCAGCCGGCGAGTCCGATCGCCAGCGCGGCGGCTGTGATCGCGATAACGACGTTTCTTGCTTTCATGGTCGATACTCCTGTGTGTTGAAGTGGATTCGTTTCTGGTGGGTTGTACGGGTCTGGCGGTCCGGTTCTGGCTCTGGTTCAGGGCTTCCGGGCCGGCGGGGAGTGGAGCGGCCGGGTCACGTCGTGCCGATAGGCGCCTCCAGGCGGTGTCGGTGGACGGGGTGGCAGCCAGGACCGGCACGGTCGCGAGGCATCGCGGACGTGGGCTCTTGCGGGGAGGACGACGCGCATATGACCGACACCGCGCCACCTCCTCGTGTTCCGTGGGGCCCGCACTCATCGACGAAAATTACGTAGCCCCTTTGGTTGATTCTTACTCTGCTCTCGGCGTGGCATCCGTGTCAAGACTGGCGCGAACATCGTTACCAATCAGTTACCAACGCCTTGCCCTGGGGTCGCGTGTCACCGTCCGGAGGGCGAAAGTTGCGCGACGTGTTACGCGCCTGTCTACGGCCGGTTGTCCCACGTGAGGCCACACGCGGCGGCGTACTGCTCGCGGACGAGCGGCGTCGCCTCCCCGGTGTACGTCTCGGCGCCGTCGATCGCCCAGGCGGGCGGCCGGTCCGCCCCGGAGAGCACCCACGCCGCCTGGCGGGCCGCCCCGTCGGCGACGTACTCGCCCTCGGGGGGGACGACCACGTCCCGCCCGCCGAACACGCCGGGCGCGAGTGTGCGCACCGCCGGGGATTTCGCGCCGCCGCCGATCAGGAAGATTCGTCGCGGGGCGACCCCGAGCGCGACCAGGGCGTCCAGGCCGTCCGCCTGGCCGCACAGCAGCCCCTCGACGAACGCCCGGGCGAGGTGGGCCGGCGTCGCGTTCGCGAGCGTCAGCCCGACGAGGGACGCGGTCGCGTGCGGCTTGTTCGGCATCCGCTCGCCCTCGAAGTACGGCACGAGCACCAACCCGCCGGCGCCCGGTTCGCCCGACAGCGCCAGCCGGGCAAGCCCGTCGTAGTCCACCCCCAGCAGGTCCTTGGCCGCGTCGACGACCCGGCTCGCGTTCAGCGTGCACGCCAACGGCAGGAACGCGCCGGTCGCGTCGGCGAACCCGTTGATCGCCCCCGACGGGTCGACCACGGGCGTCGGGCAGATCGCGCTGGTCACCCCGGACGTGCCGAGCGACACGCACACGTCCCCCTCGGCCAACCCGAGCCCGAGTGCAGCCGCCGCGTTGTCGCCGGCGCCGGGGCCGATCAGGGCGCCCGTGGACGGGACGCGCCCGGCCGCCTCGGACGGGCCGACCACGCGCGGCAGCACGAGATCGTCGCGTCCGAACGCGAGCTTCAGGAGATCCAGCCGGTATTCGCCCGTCGCGGGCGACCAGTAGCCGGTGCCGGACGCGTCCGACCGGTCGGTCGTCAGGGCGGCCAGGTCGGCGTCGCCGCCCTGGCTCCGCGGGCCGTGCCCGGCCAGGCGCCACGTCAGCCAGTCGTGCGGCAGGCACACGGCCGCGACCCGTTTCGCGTTGTCGGGTTCATGATCGGCGAGCC
This sequence comes from Actinomycetes bacterium, assembly GCA_009785885.1. Classification (GTDB taxonomy): domain Bacteria; phylum Actinomycetota; class Actinomycetes; order Propionibacteriales; family Propionibacteriaceae; genus WRGV01. Next base: position 2,907 of record WQUE01000346.1, on the reverse strand, counting down.
AGCGCAGCTTCGTGATCGTGATCGACGCGACGAGCACCGACCCGCACGCCTGCGCCCAGCCACGCGCCCCGGCCGCCCGGTCGCCGTGCCCCAGTTCGGCGATCAGCGCCTCGGCCGCCTCCGCGCTGCGCGTGTCGTTCCACAGCAGCGCCGGACGTACCACCTCCCCGTCCGCGTCCAGGCACACCATGCCGTGCTGCTGGCCGCCGACGGCGAGCGCCGCGACGTCCGTCCCCAACCCGTCCGCCTCGGCGAGCGCGCCGGACAGGGCCGTCCACCACGCGTCCGGGTGCACCTCCGTGCCGTCCGGGTGGGACGCCCGCGCGGAGCGGACGAGCGCGCCCGTGGCCGCGTCCCGCACCACCACCTTGCACGACTGCGTCGAGCTGTCGATTCCTGTGACGTTCATGGCTACTCCTGTCTCGCCGGTGCTTGCTTCTTGGCCGGTGCTTGCGCTCCGGGGCTCGCTCACTCGCAACCAGCCCCGGCGGACCTACGGTCCGTCGGGGCGGCCAGGCCCATCCACGCTCGCTCGCGAGCCCACTCCGCCGCACCGGCGTACGCGCCGCGCGCCATCACGGCGAGAACGAGCCTCGCACCTCTCAGCGGGCCCCGCACAGGTGCTCGAGGGCGAGCTGGTTCAGGCGGACGTAGCCGGCGTCGCGGGCGCCGAGGGCGTCCACGTCCGCGTCCTCGAAGGCGGACCGGTCGGCGAGGAACGCCTCGATCGTCTCCCCCTTCGCCAAGGTGGGGACGGCCAGCTCGTCGATCTTCGCGGCCTTCATCGCGTCCTGGACCTCCGGGTCGGCCCGGAAGGCCACGGCGCGCTCCTTGAGCATCAGGTACGTCGCCATGTTGGCCTTGACGGTGTCCCAGACCTGTTCCTCGGACTCCGTGCGGGACGGCTTGTAGTCGAAGTGGCGCGGGCCGGTGTACGTCGGGCCGCCGTTCGGGAAGCCGTTCTCCAGCAGGTCGACGGTGCCGAACGCGGAGAACAGGTCGCCGTGGCCGAAGCACAGATCCTGGTCGTACTTCACGGACTTCTGGCCGTTCAGGTCGATGTGGAACAGCTTGCCGCTCCACAGCGCCTGCGCGAGGGCGACGGTGTAGTTCAGGACGGCCATCTGCTCGTGCCCGACCTCGGGGTTCAGGCCGATGATGTCCTTGTTCTCCAGCCGGTCGATGAACGCGAGCGCATGTCCGACGGTCGGCAGCAGGATGTCGCCGCGCGGCTCGTTCGGCTTCGGCTCCAAGGCGATGCGCAGGTCGTACCTGTTCGACTTGATGTAGGACGCGACCGTGTCGATGCCCTCGGCGTAGCGGTCGAGGGCCGCGAAGTAGTCCTTCGCCGAGTCGTACTCGGCGCCCTCGCGTCCGCCCCACATGACGAACGTCGTCGCCCCGAGCCGGGCGGCCAGGTCGACGTTGCGTATTACCTTGTGGAGGCCGAATCGGCGGGCGCGACGGTCGTTCGCCGTGAAGCCGCCGTCCTTGAACAGCGGGTGGCTGAACGTGTTCGTCGTGACCATCTCGCACACGATGCCCGTGTCGGCGAGGGCCTTCTCGAAGCGGGCGATGATCGCCTCGCGCTCGGCGTCCGGAGTGCCGAACGGGACGAGGTCGTCGTCGTGGAACGTGATGCCCCAGGCGCCGTATTCGGCCAACTTCTCCAGGACATACACCGGGTCGAACGGCTTGCGGGTGGAGGCGCCGAACTGGTCGCCCCCGGTCCAGTTGATGGTCCACAGGCCGAAGGAGAAGTGGTCGGCCTTGGTGGGTGTGGGAATGCTCATGGGTTGGCTCCTCAGGTTGTGGTTCACCCCGAGCATAGGCGTTCCGGCGCCGCGTTGCCACCACGTCCGGACGTAAGTTTCGCACGGGTCGGTCGGCCTCGTCCTCGCGTGCCGACAACCGCTGATGCCGGGCGCGTGCCGGGCCATCCGGCATAGACGGGGCGATAGTTTCGCACGGAGGTTACGCCCGGGCGATCGGGTCTCCCGGCGGTCCGGCGGATGGGCGATCACCCGGGAACCGGCTGGCTGGTCGGACGCCTGGGTAGAATTCACGCATGGAATTCGTTGCCCGGCTGCGCCGGCTGTGGCGTATCGGCGGATTCCGGCGGCTCCTCGTGGTGCGCATCGCCGCGCAGATCGCCGATGGCATCTCCCAGATGGGCGTCGTGTCGTTCGCGCTGTTCAACCCGCAGCAGGCCGCGAACGCCTGGGCCGTGGTGACGGTGCTGGCGATCACGCTGCTGCCGTTCAGCCTCATCGGTCCGTTCACGGGCGTGCTCCTCGACCGCTGGCCGCGGCAGCGCATGGTGATCGTCACCGAGTCGATCCGGCTCGTGTTGTGCCTGGTCGTCGCGGCGTTGCTGGCCTGGACCTCGGCGCTCGGCGGGACGCAGATCGCGATCTACGTGCTGATCCTCATCGTGCTGTCGTTCAACCGTTTCCTTCTGAACGGGCTCAGCGCCGGCCTGGCGGACGTCGTCGAGGAGAAGGACTATCTCGACGCGTCGTCCGTGATGCCGATGCTCGGCCCGCTCGGCATGGTCGCCGGCGGGCTCGTCGCGGGCATCATCCGGCTGGCGATCGGCCAGGACGCGGCCAACGTGGCGAACGCCTTCATCTTCCTGGCGGCCGGCGCCTGCTGCGTCGTGACCGTGGTGCTCGCGTCCCGCATCGGACGGCTCGAGATCGGGCCGCTGCCCGAGGAGGGCGGCCACCACACGCCCCAGACGGGCAGCCCGGCCCAGATCTGGCACGGCCTCGCCCAGGCGTGGGTGTACCTGCGGCGGCGCGGCGCCGCGATGCACGGGCTCGGCAGCGTCGCCGTGCAGCACACCATGTACGGCGTGGTGATGACCTGCATCATCATGGCCTACCGCAACTACTTCCATTCGCC
>WQUE01000345.1 GCA_009785885.1 Actinomycetes bacterium | reverse complement strand
AGCCGGTACAGCCTCGCCCACCGGGCGGCGATCAGGTTCACCAGGCGCAGGTTCGCGAGGTAGAAGTCCGACCAGGCGGCCCGGCCGTCGAACACCACGCGCTCCAGGTCGGCGGGGGCGGCCTCGACGACGGCCGGCAGCGGGTGGGCGACCGGTGCGTCCTGCACCTGGGACAGGAGGTACGCGGCGAACACCCCGGCCTCGATGCGCCGGGCCAGGCGCATCTCCTCGTCGCGGCTCAACTCGTGGACGGGCAATGGGATCGTCATACCCACATCCTGGTGATCCCCGGGCGGGCGTGCCGGGGGTGTGGACGGCGATCACCGGACAACACCAGGTTGTCCACACCCCTCACAACGTGATGTCACGCCTTGTGGGAGCCGTGTCCCCTCGTCGCGGCGCCCTCCGGGGCGATATCGGGGGCGTCCCGGACAACACCACCGCCAACACCGTGACAACACCGGGCCTCACTCGGCCAAGCCGAGGCTGATCCGCTGGAGGTCGCGCCGCTGCTGCTCCATTGTGAGCAGCTCGGCGAACAGCGACTGATGATCGCCACCGCCGGCGAGGGGGTTCATCCGCTGGAGGCGGCTCTTCAGGTCGGCGATCTCCCGGGTCAGCCGGGCCAGCTGCAGCCGGGCCGTGTACGCGTTCACGTAGTCCTCGTCGGGGGTGCGCAGCGGGGCGATGACGAGCAGCTCCAGTTCGAGGCGCCGGACCGTCTGGTCGGTCGTCGCCTCGTACACGGTCTCGGCCCAGCCCGCCGGGGTGAACGGCAGCGTCCGGACGATCTCGAAGATCGCCCGGTACGCCGGGTGCTGGAAATCGAGCAGCGTGAGTCCGTTCCAGTCCGTCGTGAAGTACGTCGGGCACTGCAGCATGAACGCGCACGTCCACCGTTCGGTGCTCAAGGTGGGATCGGCCGCGTTCGGCCACGGCATGACGAGTAGGGGTTGGGCCTGATCGCTTGCCTCCAGGAGCGCGTCGCCGGCGCGCGCCACGAGCGCGCCGCCGGGACGCGGGCCGGGCGGACGTCCGCCGTCGGGGCCGCCGCGCCGTAGCTGCCGGAGCGTGTCGCGGACGATGCCGCGGACCTCGTCCATCTCCATCCCGCCGACGAGGAACCGGGCGAGGTCCTGCACGTAGCCGTCCACCTGGGCACGGTCGCGCACCCCGGCGAGCACCTCGGATGCGACGGCCCGGACTGCGGCGAGGCGTCCGTCCGACCGGTCGAGGTCGAACCGGTTCACGACGGCCCGCATCACGAACACCGGCAGCGGGATGCGCTGCCCCTCGACGTCCCGGACGGCCGCGTCGCCGCGCTGCAGCCGCAGATCGCACGGGTCGAGCCCGTCCGGCGGGGTGGCGACGTACGTCCGCGCCGAGAACTGGTCGGACAGCTTGAACGCCTTCAGCGCCGCCGCCTGCCCGGCCGCGTCGCCGTCGAAGAAGAACACGATCTCCCCGGCGCGCTCCCCGCCGGCGCCGATCAGCCGTTGCAGCAGGCGGGCGTGGTCCTCGCCGAACGCCGTGCCGCAGCTGGCGACGGCGGTCGTGACGCCGGACAGGTGCGCCGCCATCACGTCGGTGTAGCCCTCCATCACGACAGCCTTGCCCTGCTTGCCGATCTCGACGCGCGCCAGGTCGAGCCCGTACAGCACGCTCGACTTCTTGTAGACGGGCGTCTCGGACGTGTTGATGTACTTGCCGGGCATGCGGTCGTCGTCGAACAGCCGCCGGGCGCCGAACCCGAGGACCGCCCCGCCGGAGTCGCGGATGGGCCAGATGACCCGGCCCTGGAACACGTCCCAACGCCCGTTGTCCCTGATCAGGTTGGCTTTGGTCAGTTCGTCGTCGCGGAACCCGCGCTTGGAGAGGGCGGCCTGGAGGTCGTGCCCGCCGCGCGGGGCGTACCCGACGCCGAACCGGGCGCACGCGTCCTGGTCGAAGCCGCGGGCGTCGAGCATCTGCCGGGCGGGCAGGGCATCGGGGGTGAGCAACTGGGCGGCGAAGAACTCGGCGGCCGCCTGGTTCGCGGCGAGGATGCGACTGCGCAGGCCCGGGGCGGCGCGTTCCGGGGACGTACCGCCGGGGCCGGTCTCCTCGTAGCGCAGCTGGATGCCGGCCTTGTCGGCGAGCGCCTGGACGGCCTCGGCGAACCCCAGGTTGTCCACACGCATGAGGAAGTCGAAGACGTTGCCGCCCGCCCCGCAGCCGAAGCAGTAGTAGAAGCCGCGCGCCGGCGTGACGTGCAGCGACGGCGTCTTCTCGTCGTGGAACGGGCACAGCCCCACCAGGTCCGCCCCGGCACGCCGCAGCGTGACGTGCGCGCCGATGACGTCCTCGATGCGGCTGCGTTCCCGTACCGCCTCGATGTCCTCGCCCACGATCCGCCCGGCCATGCCTGGCAGTGTAGACGACCGGGTGCGGCGGCAGCACCGCAACGGGCCTCCGCGACAGGGACCTATGCCACGCCACAGTTCACAGGTGGACGGCCCGGCCCCTCCATCGGGGCAGGTCGATGCGGGCCGCTTCCTCGGTCATGCGCTGTCGTGAATGGTCGTGATCGTCGTCAGGCGTGGATCGTGCCGCCCCGCTCGGTGGACCGACCCCGGGCTTTGGCCGCGTGGTCGTCCCCGGGTTACACTGGACGGGCAACCCTTCGTGGGTTGACTTCGCATGTGTCCGAGCGGGGACGGACTCGTCCCGGCACTGGTACCCGAGGTCCGCAACAACCGTGCGGTGGGGCCAGGTGACACATCAGGGGTTGCCGGCCGGCAACCGCCAACCGAGCGCCGTCGCATGAGGGCGCGCAATCGGGGACGCTGAGACGTCCCCCCGTAGAGGAGACTCGACCATGGCTGTCGTCACCACCCGTCAACTGCTCGAGAACGGCGTCCACTTCGGTCACCAGACCCGGCGCTGGAACCCCAAGATGAA
>WQUE01000344.1 GCA_009785885.1 Actinomycetes bacterium | reverse complement strand
TCGCCGCGTGACCGCCGACGACTTTGGCCCGGAAACCTCCCCCAGAAACGCCCGATTCGGGGGAGAAATCCGGGCCGAACTCCGGATCCCCCCTACCGCCAGGAGGTTCGGTACGGCTTTCTCCCACCGTCCACGAGGCACCTACGCCGCCACGACGGTGACGTCCGCCGACGCGACGGCAACCGACTCCTCGCCGTGACGGACGAAGGTGAGGATCACCAGCGCGATGGCGAACGCGACCGCGCAGTACAGGAACAGGATCCGGTAGTTGTCGTTGCCGGTGGCGGAGATGAACAGGATGGGATGCCGGCCCGCCTGGTCGATCAGCCAACCGGCCACCGGCGGGCCGACGATCGCCGCCGCGACGGAGAACAGGTAGTACAGCCCGGTGAACGTGCCGACCATCGCATCGCTGCCCATCCGCAGCACCATCGGCAGCGAGTTGATGTTGATGCATGCCCAGAACATCCCGCCGAGCGCCAGGCACACGATCGTGACCACCACGCTCGAGTTGACCATCATCGGGACGAAGCACACCACGATGCCGGTCAGCCCGATCAGCATCGTCTTGCGTCGTCCGATGCGCGCGCCGATGAACCCGGCGGGCACCGCGAACGCCAGGAACGCGACCGCGTACACGCCGAGGATGATCGGCGCGTTGCCGACGGAAACGCCGAGCGTCAGGTGGGCGAACTTCGTGAAGTACACCTCCACCGCGTTGTACGCGACGAACCAGAAGAAGATCGCGCCGAGCAGCAGAAACAGGCTGCGGCGCTCCGCGGGCCCCACCGCGGACAGGTTCAGGTGCGCTCTGGTCTCGGCCGTCTCCACCTCGAACGCCCGCGCCGGCTCGTGCACCTTGGTGACGAGCACGGCCAGCGCCAGCAGCATCACGATCGCCGCGACGAGGAACGACAGCTGGTAATTCGGCCGCGCGCCGGGTTGGACGCCGATCTTCAGCAGCGTCCCCCCGCCGACGAACGCCAGCAGCGAGCCGATCCCGCCGAGCATGTTCACGATGCCGTTCGCCTGGCTGCGCAGCGGCCCGGGCGTCAGATCGGGCATCAGGGACACCACCGGCGTCCGCCACATCGCCATGACAAGGCAGAACAGGATCAGCACGGCGAGCATCGGCGCCAGCGACCCCATCCGTGGCAGCAGCGCCAACGACACCGCGGCGATCGGGATGCCGACCATGATGTACGGCAGCCGACGTCCGAAGCGCGTGCGGGTGCGGTCGGAGATCCGTCCGAACGTCGGCTCCAGCACGAGCGCCGCGATGTTGGCGATCACCATGATCACCCCGACCTGGAAGTTGGTGAGGTGGGGGAAGTCGCTGTCGAGCAGCAGCGGCAGCACGGAGTTGTACAAGCTCCACACCAGCGACACGGCGAAGAACCCGAACGACAGGTACACCGTCGTCTTGATGTTCAGCTTGCTCTCGTCCACGCCCGGTCTCCCCTGTCCGCATGGTCCGGCGACGCCGCCGGGCCGCAGCGCATCCTACGCCGGTCGGGCACGTGAATTCATCCGCACGCGTGGGGACGCCGCCTGTGCCGCGTTGTGCAGAGGGAGTTTCCCACGCGGGAGCAATCCTGTTACGCTGTCACCTCCAAAGCGGAAAGCTGGGGTTCATAGGGCGGGACCTGTCCGACGGGCGGGTGACGCGGAACTCGGTCCGTCAGCCACACCCCACACATCTCAGCACGACAGGAGTACACATGTCAGTTCCCACTCAGCCGTATCCGCAAGCCTCGTATCAGCAGGCGCCCGTCGCCTCCTGCCCGTCGCCGAACTGGGCCTGGATGATCATCGCCATCATCTGCTTCTGGCCGTTGGCGATCGCGTCCGGGATCAACGCGTCCCGCGTCCAGTCGCTGTGCGCGGCAGGCGACACCGCCGGTGCGCAGAAGGCTTCCGCCGACGCCAAGAAGTTCGGACGGATCGCGCTTATCATCGGCATCGCCATCGTCGCCCTCGGGGTGGTCGCCGGCGTGCTGGGGGCTCTGGCGTAGGCCTGACCCGGCGTCATCCTCGCAGCGAAACCAGCCTGACCACGGTGCTGCGTGCGGCGGTTCCACCGCGGGACCGCCGCACGCAGCACCGGGCCGGTGCAAGGAGGGTGCTGAAATACCGAGGCCCCAGCGAGGACGTGCCGGGCGGGATGAGCCGCAAGGACAGATGTAGTGGTCGTAGTGGACCTACGACCACTACATATGGACACAGCGGATCGCCCGATCCGGTGCGCCGCAGCTGCGCCGGGGTATTTCAGCGGCCTCCAAGGGCGCCGCAACGACGCTGGTGACGCAAGCGTGGCCCGCACGCGATCGGAGATCCCATGTCATACCCGTATCAGCAGTACCCCCCGGTTCCCGCCTACCAGCAGCCCGTGCCGTACGCGTCCTGCCCGCCGCCCCACTGGGGTTGGATGGTCACCGCGATCCTTTTCTTCTGGCCGCTGGCGATCCCGTCTGGGATCAACGCCGCCCGAGTCGAGTCCCTGTACGCCGCCGGCGATCTCGCCGGCGCGCAGAAGGCCTCCGAGGACGCCAAGAAATTCGGCATCATCGGGCTGATCATCGGCCTGGTCAGTGTCGTGTTCGGCGTCGTCATCCTTATCATCATCGGGCTTGTGTTCGCGGCGATGCTGTAGTGGTGTCACGATCACGACACGACGTGCGTGGCGCGTCGGCGCGACCCGAAGACAGCTATTGCGTGAGTTATGCCCGGCGGAACGACATGCGTCCCACTCGCGATCGTCAGGCCGGCGCTAGCACATATGGCGCGTCGTCTCACTCAAGTGATGTGGCCATGCGAAGCGCCGAGGTCAGTCAGTTGTCGTCACTCTCCTCAATCGGTGGCTGGAGTTTCGGAGTCATCGGCTCGGCGCCCCGCGCGCGGCCTGCGCGTCTGTCTCGCCTGACCATGACAGCGATCAGGA
>WQUE01000343.1 GCA_009785885.1 Actinomycetes bacterium | reverse complement strand
TCGCGCTGGGCGATCGTCTGCAGGGTGTAGGCGATGCCGACGGACACGAACCCGCCGTACGCCAGCGGCCACAGCGTGTGCCCGATCCCCCCGAACGGGGCGGCGTCGCGCCACAGGGCGAACGCCCCGCTGAAAGCCGCGCAGGACGCGAACTGGGCGCAGGCGAAGCGGATCAGGTCCAGCCGGGGGGCGAACCGGTCGATGACGAGGATCTCCACGGCGAACGCCAGCCCGGCGGCGAGCATGAGGGCGTCGCCGGGACGCAGCGTGAACCGCCCGGTGACCGCGATGAGGTACAGCCCGGCGACCGCCAGGACGACCGCGACCGCGATCGGCCAGCGCAGGCGCTTGCCGCCGAACACACCGAGGATGGGCACCCAGATCAGGTACAGGCCGGTGATGAACGCCGCGTTGCTCGCCGTGGTCGTGACCAGGCCGACCTGCTGCAGGTTCACCGCCAGGGTGAGCAACAGCCCCACGCCCACGCCCGGGAGGACGACCGCGCGCGTCGCCGCCCGCTTCTGCGCCGGCAGCAGGCCGCGCCGCCGGTCCAGCACGGCGATCACCCCGGCGAGCAGCAGGGCGCCCATCGCGAAGCGGATGGACGTGTACGAGAACGCCCCCATGTTCGCGGCGGCGACCCGCTGCGCCGGGAACGCCATGCCCCAGAACAGGGCCGCGACGAGCAGCAGCGCGTTGGCGCGCGCGTGCCGCCCGCTTGGCGTCATGGGGCCGGCTCCTTCCTCGCGGGCGCGCCCCCCGTCAGGTCCTGGCACGTTCCCGCATGTAGCGCGCGGGGACGGGGCAGGTCCGTCCCGCATCCCACGGGCGGGCCCAGCCGCCCAGGCGCAACAGCGCGTCCACGATAGCCCCGGTGAAGCCCCACAGGAAGCCGTCGTCCATCGTCCAGGCCGGGCCGGCGTGCCCCCGCGGGTGGACGGACGTGACCCGCCGCGCCGGATCCGCCAACGCCGAAACGCGCCAGCGGAGCACCGCGGCGACCTCGCCCGGGTCGGGGGCGAGCGGGGCCGTCCCGTCCCACCAGCCGACGACGCCCATCACCCGGTGCCCCCGCACGGGGGCGTGCCCGACCGGGGACGTCCCGATCACGTGCACGGCCGCCGGGTCGAGGCCGATCTCCTCTTGGGTCTCGCGCAGCGCGGTCGCGACCCAGTCGGGGTCGCCGTCCTCCCAGGAGCCGCCCGGGAAGCTGATCTGGCCCGGCTGGTCGCGCAGCCGCTCCGAGCGGACCGTGACGAGCAGGTCCGGGTCGTCCGCGTCGCTGAACAGGGCGAGGACGGCGGCCGCACCCCGTCCGGACGGCCCGGGCCACGGGATCTCCGGGACGACCGCCGACGCCGGGTGGGCGGCCGGACCCCACGCGAGGGCGTCCGGCGTGGTCGCCAGCGCGTGCTGCAATGTGACGAGGGAGGCCGGTACGTCCATGGTCAATCGCCTTTCACCAGGGCGGACGCCTCGTCCGGGTCGGTCGGGCCGGCCCCGAACGCCGGGCAGAGCGCCGCGACGGGGCACGCGCCGCACGCCGGTTTGCGGGCGTGGCAGCGGCGCCGCCCGTGCCAAATCAGGGTGTGGGACAGCTGCGTCCATTCGGACGGGTCGAACAGCGCCGCGAGGTCCGCCTCGACAACCTCGGGCTTGCTGGCGGACGTCCAGCCGAGCCGGCCCGACACGCGTATCAGGTGCGTGTCGGTCGTGATCCCGGGCACGCCGAACGCGTTGCCGAGCACGACGTTCGCCGTCTTGCGTCCCACGCCGGGCAGCCGCACCAGCTCGTCGAGGGTGCCGGGCACGTCCCCGGCGAAGTCGTCGGCGATCGCCGCCGACAGGCCCTGGATCGCGGCGGCCTTGTTCCGGAAGAACCCGGTCGGGTGGATGATCTCCTCCACCTCGGCGCGGTCGGCGGCGGCGAGCGCCGCCGGGTCGGGGAACCGGGCGAACAGCACCGGCGTCACCTTGTTCACGCCCTTGTCGGTGGACTGCGCCGACAGGACGGTCGCGACCAGCAGCTGGTAGGGACCGTCGAAATCCAGCTCGCAGTGCGCGTTCGGGTACGTGGCGCGCAGCACGTCGTACATCGCCGCGGCCCGCGCGGCCAGGGACTCCTCGTCACGCGGGCTCATGCCGCCGCCTGGACGACGAGGGCGACCTCGACGGGGGCGTCCAGGGGCAGGCAGGCCACCCCGACCGCGGCCCGGACGTGGCGCCCGGCGTCCCCGAACAGGGCCACGAGCAGGTCGGACGCGCCGTTGGCGACGCCGGCCTGGGCGTAGAAACCGGGCGCGGACGCGACGTACACCGTGACCGACACGACCCGGGTGATCGCGTCCAGGCCGCCGGCGACCGAGGCGGCCGCGGCAACGGCGTTCAGCGCGGCAGTCCGGGCGAGGGCGGCACCGCGCGGGACATCGTCCGGACTCGCCAGGACGCCGGTGTCCGCGAGCACGCCGTCGACCAGCGGCAGCTGCCCGCTGGTGTAGACCAGGTCGCCGGCCCGCGTCGCCGGCACGTAGCTGCCGACCGGGGTGGGCACGGCGGGCAGGGCGAGGCCGAGGCTGGACAGGTGCTGGGATGCCGTCATGGGACTGACTCTAGACTCTCCCGTGGCTCCGCCCGCGGGCCCGGTGGCTGTTCGCCAACGGGTGAACGAATCAGGTGTAAGAGCGAGTATTGTTGCTACTGCGGCTGCCGGCAGTTATTGGATGGGCGCCGGCGCTCCCGAACCAACTGCATTGCCATAGCTCCGAAGCATCAGCCCCACGGTCCCCCCGGCGAGACCCCCGCTCGTCGGCACCAGGACCGCCCCGACAACCCGCGACGGCAGCGGGTTGCGACCCGGTTCGACCCCGCGGGCCTGGATGTGGTGCTGGATTGTGACGGATCTATGCGTAGAGGAGGACTCCCGTGACTCATCTCGCGAGCG
>WQUE01000342.1 GCA_009785885.1 Actinomycetes bacterium | reverse complement strand
GGGGCCATGCGACGTCGCTGGCCGTGCGCGGACGGCCCAGGCGTCCGACAGGATCCGCGCCGCCTGCCGCATCAGCCGCCGGCCGCGCGCGGACGGTCCAGGCGCCCACATGAATGTGTGGATGCTGGCCACCGGTGCCCGGCCGATATCCGCGGAGGGCCGTTGGGGTCGTCCTGCGGGCGCGGAGTCACCTCCGAGCGGTCAAGCTGCGGCACATGACACACACGCGGCGTTTCGCCTGCTAGAAGTCCGGCGATTTCTATCGTAGAAGGCCGGCGTTTCACATGATAGAACGGCGGCGAATGCTAGGGTTGGCTCATGGACTACGTGAGACGCACCGTCGACGCCGAGCTGGACGTCCTGGTGGTTGGTCTGCCTGCCGTGTCCCTCGCCGGCGCGAAGGGCGTCGGCAAGACGGCGACCGCCGAGCGGCGTGCCCGCAGCGTCCTCCGCTTGGACAGCGGCGGCACACGGGCCAACGCCGAAGCCGATCCGGCCATGATCCTCACGCAGCCGCCCCCGCTGCTGATCGACGAGTGGCACCTCGTGCCCCCGGTCTGGGACGTGGTCCGTCGCGCCGTCGACGACGACCGCACTCCGGGCCGCTTCCTGCTCACCGGCTCGGCGCTGCCACCGGCGGATGCGCGGATCCACTCCGGGGCGGGACGGATCGTGAAACTGGTCATGCGGCCGATGACCCTGCCCGAACGACATGTCAGCCAACCGACGGTGTCGCTGGCGGCGCTGCTGGGGGGCGGTGCCCCACCCGTCGGCGGCGCGTGCCCGCTGGGGCTGGCGGACTACGCCCGAGAGATCGTGGCGTCGGGCCTGCCTGGTGTGCGCCAGGACCCCGACAGCCTACGGCAACGCACCCTGATGGCGTACGTGGACGAGCTGTTGGAGCGTGACATTCCGGAGTTGGGTACCCGTGTGCGCCGGCCGGCCGCCCTGCGGGCGTGGCTGACCGCCTACGCGGCGGCGAGCGCCACGACGACGTCCTACACCAGGATTCTCGACGCGGCCACGCCGGGCGAGGCGGACAAGCCCGCCGCGACGACGGCGACCGCGTACCGGGCGTTGCTGGAGCGGACGTGGGTCCTGGATCCGGTTCCCGCGTGGATTCCGGTGTTCAATCCGCTCAAGCGGCTGGCGCGGGCCCCCAAGCACCACCTGGTCGACCCGGCGATCGCTGCGGTCCTGCTCGGGGCGAGCATCCAGTCCTTGCTGCGCGCCGATCACGAGACCGGAAACCTGCGCGAGGGGACGCTCCTGGGGGCGTTGTTCGAGTCGCTGGCCGCCCTGACGTTGCGCGTGTTCGCCCAGCCGCTCGGCGCCCGCGTGAGCCACCTGCGGACGCGCAACGGCGACCACAAGATCGACTTCATCGTCGAGCGGCCCGACCACCGGATCCTCGCCGTCGAGGCGAAACTGACCTCGGCTCCCACCCCGGCCGATGCCTTGCATCTGACGTGGCTCGGCAACGCCGTCGGCGACCAGCTCATCGATCGGGTCCTGCTGACCACGTCCCCGCGCGCCTACCGCACCCGCGACGGCGTCGCGGTCGTCCCCTTGGGGCTGCTCGGCCCGTAGCGGGCCGTCATCAAGGGGATCACGGCCCGCTACTCGCCTGATGCACAGGCAGCGACCGGCGGCTACCGGAAGAAGGCTTCGATGTTGCCGAAGTGGCCCACGTCAGGCTCGGAAGTGGGTCGCGGATACCTGACACGGATTCGCCGTGTGACGATGTGGTCGACGGTGAGCGCAACAACGAGGAAGACAAAGGCGCCCACAAGAATCAGTGGAACTGGCCAACTGAAGCTCCACGCACAGATTCCGATCGCCATTGACGCAGCTATCATCCAGGGCCGCGCGTTGCGTGCGTACCATGGGCGATGCGCCCGCTCCACTTCATCCAGTGGTCTGAGCATTCGAGTGTTCCTGATTGTCTCTAGTAGACGGGGTAGCCTTCGCCATAGCAGTTCGAGGCCGCGACGCGCTTCGCAGGCTTCCCCCGATTCATGATGAGGTTAGCCTGGTAGCAGTGGTATGGATGGATGCCGGACGCTCTCAGGACAAGAGACATCGCGTCAACCAGGCTGGGAATGAGGCCAACGATGCTTGCCACTGCTAGGACCGCGCCGAGCCATGGAACGTAGTAGCCGAGAACCACTGAACTTCCGTAGAGAACCGAAACAGGCAGGGAAAGGAGTTGCAGAGCCCTCATGCCGACAAGGTTCAGGCACAATCCTCCTGACCAGCAGAAACCGACATCGGGGTCGGCGACGACGGGATAGGTGGTGTTCTTGTCGGGGGTGACGACTTGGACGAGTTGGCCGTTGCCCTTCACTTCGTAGTGCGTGGCGACGGGTCGGCCGTTGGCGTCCTTCGCCCAGGCGGGCGCGATGGTCCCGACGGTGGCCTGGATCAGGGCGCCGCCCGTGTCGGTGGTTTGGACGAGGTTCACGGAGCCGTCGGCTTGGAGTTCGGGTGTGGCGCCGGCGATGGTGTACGTGAACCGGGTCGGGCTGTTCTTGGATGCGAGGACGGTCGACAACCGCACGGAGCCGTCGGCCAGGACCTGCACGGCCGCGTCGGCGCTGTTGCCCGACCCACGCGGGTAAACCATGGTGCCGTTCTTGGCCTGTTTCGCGTGTTTCCCGCCGGTCTCCCTCGGCAGGGAGATCGACACTGGCGTGACCAGCGGCTTGATGGATTGGTCGGTGGTCACCATGGTGACGGCCCCGTCGGATGTGGCGGGCAGGGTGACCTGCGTTGAGTTCGCGGTTGCGGTGGAGGCGTCCCCCACCGGCGAGGGGTTGACGATGGTTCCGCCGGCGGCGGCAGCGATGGTGGTAGCGGTCCGGTCGGCCTGGGCTTGGGTGTCGTCGGCCCAGGCGGGCGCGACGACGAATCCGGTGGCCGCGAGGGCCAGCCCGAGGGTCA
>WQUE01000341.1 GCA_009785885.1 Actinomycetes bacterium | reverse complement strand
CCGCCGTGGTGGAGTTCCTCGGCGCGGATCACACCTGACGGGCAGGCCCGCACAGCCGTGGGTGGCTGATAGGCTCGGTCGTCGCCCCGGATCAGGAGGGAACCCATGCGTGCGTTCGCAACTGCCTCGGTGTCCTGGCGCACCTCGCTTGCGATCCTGGAGCGGGAGGGCGCGGTCATCGAGCCGCGCGAGGGTTGCCTCGTCGTGCGCACACCGGACAATCCGGGCTACCACTGGGGCAACTGCCTGTACGTCACGACGGGGGACGTCGACGACGCGGCCGGCTGGTTGGACGTGTTCGCCGAGGAGTTCCCCGGGGCACCCCACCGGGCCGTCGCCTTGCCGAGGGCACCGGACCGCGAGTCCTGGGTCCGGGCCGGGTTCGGCCTGGAGACCGAGCGGATCCTGTCATCGCGCGTCCCCATCGTCCCGACGCCTCCTCCCGCCGGGTATACGGTGGGGCCGGTTCGGGGCGACGCGTGGGACGGCGTCGTCGCGGCCGGGTGCGCGGACGGGCCCCACACCGAGGACCACCGGGTCTTCGAGCGGCGCCGGGTCGCATCCGAGCGGCGGCTCGTCGAGGCGGGGGCCGCCGAGTGGTTCGCGGTCCTAAGTCTTGACGGTGCCGTCGTATCCGCGTTGGGCATCGTCCTGGTCGGCGAGCTGGCCCGGTACCAGTCCGTGCTGACCCTGGCGGCGCACCGTCGCCGGGGCCTGGCACGGCATCTGCTGGGCGTCGCCTCGGGGTGGGCGTTCGACCGGGGCGCGAGGGAACTTGTGATCGTCGCGGACGAGGGTTCGGACGGCGACCGGCTGTACCGGGCGGCGGGGTTCGTCCCGGGTGCCGTCGAGTTCAGCGCCTACGCGCCGGCGTGGACTCCCGCGTGAACCGTCTTCTCAGGCGACCATCAGCGCGACGGCGACCAGTCCGGTTGTGGTCATCGTGAGTGCGTACGGGAAGGCCAGGCGCAGCATCCTCAGGTAGTCCAGCCGGATCAGGGAGGCGAGCGGCGAGGTCAGCAGGAACAGGAACGCGGCCTGTCCGTTCGGCGTGGCGACGCTCGGGATGTTGGTGCCGGCGCTGACCACGACGGCCAGCGTGTCGAACTGCTCCCGGGAGATCGCGCCGCCGTGGAACGCCGCGGCGATCTGGTTGATGTACGTGCCGGCGACGAACACGTTGTCGCTGACCATGGACAACATGCCGGTGGCGCCGAAGAGGGTGAGGGCCGCTGCGGCACCGGTGCGGCCGAGCACCGCCGCGATGATCGGGGCGAACAGTCGCTGGTCGTCGATCATCGCGACGATGGCGAAGAACACGACGAGCAGCCCCGCGAATGGCAGGGCGTCGGCGAAGGCCCGGCCGATGGCGTGCTCCTCGACGACTCCGGTGAAGGCGGTGGCGAGCACGATGACCGCCAACCCGATCAGGCCGGCCTCGGCCGCCTGGAACGTGAGAGCGGCGATGAGGAACACCGCCACGAGCGCCTGCGTCACGAGCTTGACCCGGGCGGACGGATCCCGCCCGGCCGCGCGGGCCTTCACCCAGCGCTCCAGCACATCACGCGACGATTGGGGCAGCGACGCGCCGTACCCGAACCAGCCGGTCGCCTCCAGCAGGATCGTCGTGAGGAAGCCGACCGCCACGACGGGCAGCGACACCGGCGCCACGCGGTGAAAGAACTCCGCGAAGTCCCAGCCGGCGGCGTCCCCGATCAGGAGGTTCTGGGGTTCGCCGACGAGCGTCGTCAGCCCGCCGAGCGCCGTTCCGGCGGCGGCATGCATCATGAGGTTGCGCAGGAACGCGCGGAACTGTGCGAGGTCCGCCCGGGCGATGTCGCGCACGAGGGCGTCGTCGGTGTGGTCGTGGTCGTCGCCGGGGGAGCGCTTCGACGCGAATCGGTGGTAGACCGCGTAGAGCCCGGTTGCGACGGCGCTGACCACCGCGACGACGGTCAGGGCATCCAGGAACGCCGACAGCAGCGCCGACGCGCCGACGAACGCGAGCGACAGCAGCAGTTTCGCCCGCACCGCGACGAACAGCCGCGTGAACGCGACCAGCAGGACGTCCCGCAGGAAGTACACGCCGGCGACCATGAACACGAGCAGCAGCAGCGTCGACAGGTTCGCCCGGACGGCCGCGACGACGCCGTCGGGGGTCGTCAGGCGGAGGAGCACGCCCTCGATGGCGAGCAGCCCGGCGGGCGGCAGCGGGTGGCAGGCCATGGACATCGCGAGCGTGAACACGAACTCGGCGAGAAGCACCCACGTCGTGACGACCGGGCCGGCCACCGCCCACAGCAGCGGGTTGCCGGCCAGGCTCGCGGCGATCGCGATCTTGTACCAGCGTGGGGACGAGCCGAGGAAGGTGTGGGCGACCGGCGACAGGCTTCGCGCCCACGGGGCGGACAGCGATGGGGAAGGCATGGGACTCCTCGGGTGAGGTGGCGGGACCACGGGTGCTCCACGTGATCGCCGACCAGGCTTCCCGGCACTCCTGGGGAAGAGCCTACCGTACCCCGCCGGCCCGGTTCAGGCCCCCGGGGTGCCACGCGGGGACGCCGTGAGGCGGTAGACGCCCGCCTCGTACGGACGGAGCGTGCCGTCGAGCGTCGTGTCGTCGTAGGTGGAGACCACCCGGATGAAGGTGCCGCGCACCTTCTCGCGCCGCACCGTGCGGTCCGTGAGGTTGCACTCGATGAACCAGCGCTCGCCGTCGAGGGAGCGCATGAAGCCGAAGTAGTCGGCCCGCTTCGCGGCGATGAACGTGGTTGCGCCGTACACCAGCGCCCGGTGCGCCCGGCGCAGGGCGATCAACCGACGGTAGAAGGTGAGGACGGACGCGGGATCATCCGCCTCGTCCGCCGCGTTCCAGCCGTTCGTCTCGTCGCCGTCGCCGACGATCCACGGGGTCACACGGGAGAACCCCGCGTGCTCGCCGCCGGTCCACTGCA
>WQUE01000340.1 GCA_009785885.1 Actinomycetes bacterium | reverse complement strand
CCTCGTTTAGCGTTTTCTCAGAAAGGGGGTATGCTGGCATCTGAAGTGCGGGCCGACGCAGCCCGAGTTGTCGGGCAACGAACAGGAGAGCACGAGCCAGTGAAGCAGTCGTTCATGGTCTGGATCGCCGGAGCGACCACCCTCGCCAGTCTCACGGGCATGGGGGTCGTCAACACGCTGACCAAGGAGGTCACGATCGTCGTCGACGGCCGTGCCACAACCGGCCGCGTGTCCGCGGAGACGGTCGGTCAGGCGCTCGTCGACCAGGGCGTCGACCTTGGCGTCCACGACGTCGTGTATCCGCCGGCCGACACCGTCGTGCGGGACCGGATGCAGATCACCGTGTCGTACGGCCGCCAGGTGCAGGTGAAGGTCGACGGGGCGATGATGAGCTTCTGGACGACCAGCGCCACGGTGAACGGCGTCCTCGCGGCGCTGGGCCTCACCGATCCGAACGTGCAGGTGTCCGTCGATCCGACGACGCCCGTGACCGACGAGGGCCTGGCGATCAGCGTGTCCGTCCCCCGGCAGGTCGAGTTGCGCGCCGACCAGGCGACCACCACGTTCGAGACGACCGTCGGCACGGTCGGCGACATGCTGACGGCTCGCGGTCTGACCCTCGGCCCCGACGACATCGTCACCCCCGCCCTCGACACCCCCATCACCGACTTCATGACCGTCGCGATCCAGCGCGGCGTCATCACGCAGGAGACCACGACGGCCGAGATCCCGTTCACGGTGACGAAGCAGGACGACGCGACGCTGCCGGTGGGCCAGGTCAAGGTGAAGACGGCGGGCGTGAACGGCACGAAGCAGCAGGTTTGGCAGGTCGTGACCGTCGACGGCGTCGAGCAGTCGCGCACGCTGGTGTCCGAGACGGTGACGAAGGCACCGGTCGACGAGGTGGACCGCGTCGGCACGAAGCCGCCGACCGCCCCGGCCAAGCCGGCCGCCACGACCACGTCGGGCGGTGATGCGACGCCGCCGCCCGCGGCTCCGGCCGTCCCGGCGGGCAGCGCCCAGGACATCGCCCGCAGCCTGCTGCCGGACTTCGGCTTCGGCGACGACCAGTTCGGCTGCCTGGTGAACCTGTGGAACCACGAGAGCGGCTGGCGCGTGAACGCCCAGAACCGTTCGTCCGGGGCGTACGGCATCCCGCAGGCCCTGCCGGGCTCGAAGATGGCGGCGTACGGCTCCGACTGGCGCACCAACCCGGCCACCCAGATCAAGTGGGGCCTGTCCTACATCAAGAACCGCTACGGCACCCCCTGTGGCGCCTGGGGCCACTTCCAGTCGACGAACTGGTACTGATCCTGTGCGGGTCACTCGCCCGGGCCGTGCGAGCCCGGGCGGCGGGACCATCGGCGGTGCGGCCACCACCGTCCCGCCCGGGTCGCATGAGCCCTGGCGCTGCAGCCATCCCCGGCTCGCTCGACGGAGGGAAGCGCTAGTGCGCTCTCGGTGAACCTGCTCGTCGGAGTCGCAGTGTGCTGTTTCATGAGCCCGCATAGCGCGTATGCTGATGTCCCTCGCCATGGGAGTAGGAAAAACAACACACGTCAATAACCAAGATCCTCTCCAGCCTTGTCGTGAAGGTCCCTCATCGCGGGCCTCTCGTCAGTTGGAGCGGAATCGCCGCAGGTTGCGATGACTCATTGCAGAGTTCGTTATCGCATGGAGGTGGACATGCGTAACACCACAAACGAAGGTGTTCGTCACCAGGGGGGGCACACAGCCTGATCCTGAAGGCGATTCTTGTCGGCGCACTGGCGACGGCAGCCGCTGTCGGTGTCGGCGGCGCGATGGCGCTCGCCAGTCCTAGCCCGACGAAGGGCGTGCCGCCCGCCGGTGTGGCGGCATCACCGGGTGGTCCCGCGAACGCCCACGCTCAGTCCAACTTCCCGAAGAACAAGGACGGGCTGTCCTATGGCTCTGTGCTGGACGCGTCGTCGCCCGAGCAGGAGCCTGATCTGGTACTCGTGGTTGCGACCAACGGAAAGACCGGGTACGTGCGGCAAACCGATCTTGCCGCCGCCGAGGGCGCCAACGTCTCCTCACCCGAAGAGGCTGTGGCGTGGCAGAAGGCAAAGGATGCGCAGGCGGCCGCCGGACACGGTGCGACGGTCATCCCGGTCTACGACAGCGACGGCACGACCAAGGTCGGGGTGTTCGTGGTCGGTCCGCAACAGGCGCAGGGCAATCCGCCCGCCGGTAGGTAGCGCCTGGGAGATCTGGCCCCGAGGCGGTTGGCGACCCGGGGCCAGATCTCAGGCTTGGGGGAGGGCACTTTGAGACGGATGTCGCCGAACACGGGCGTCGGCCCGGGACGCAGGCTCCGGGCCGTCACTCGCCGGTAGAGTGGGCGCGTGCCAGCCGACATGCCGCGCGGCCACGATCCGCGCCTGGAGGGCCCGGCTTCGTCCCGGGCGACGCTGCTGCTGTGGCGCCACGGCGTGACCGACTGGAACGCCGACCACCGCTTCCAGGGATGCAACGCCGATATCCCCTTGTCTTCTGTTGGTCTGGAGCAGGCGCGGGCCGCCGCGCCGGGTGTGGCAGCGGAACGTCCGGACGCGATCGTGTGCTCGCCGATGCTCCGCGCCCGCCAGACGTGCGACGCGGCGGCATCGCTGCTCGGGCTGGACGTGGTCTACGACGACCGCCTGCGCGAGATCGACGTCGGCCAGTGGTGCGGACGGACGCCGGGAGACGTCCTGGCCGCCGATCCCGCCTACGCGGCCGCGTTCGCGGAGCGCCGCGACTACCGCATGGGCGTGACCGGGGAGACCCGCATGGAGCTGGCCGCCCGGGTCGGGGCCGCGCTGGCCGACCGCGCCCGCGACGGGCGGTGCGTGCTCGTCGTGGCGCACGGCTGGGCGCTGCAGATGGGCGTCGCCCACCTGCTCGGGTGGGACTACGCCCAGGTGCTCGCCCTGCGTGTCATGGGCAACTGCGCGAC
>WQUE01000339.1 GCA_009785885.1 Actinomycetes bacterium | reverse complement strand
GGACGCCGAGGGCATCGTACGTCGCCAGGGCCCGGGCGTCGCGGGTGACGAGCGTCGCACCGTGCTCCAGGGCCGCCAGCCCGACCAGCCCGTCCCACGTCGCCCCACCCCAGATGCCCCGGGTCGCGAGCGTCCGGTGCGCCGTGGCCATCGCCCCGCCCGACAGCGTAAGCGGATCGGCGAAATTGCGATCCAGGAGCGCCACCGCCTGTGCCGGCGTGATGCGCATGGCACCCGGCAGCCGGGTCAAGACGGAGTACGTCTCGGCAAGCGCGTGTCCACACGGACGAAGTGTCTTGCCTTGCGCCCATGCCAGCATGCGGTCGTTGAGAGGATGGGTCGCGAGAAGCAGCGGGACCGAGACGCTCGTGTCGAGCGCCCAATACGGCGGGTCCGTCACCGTCGGCCCGCATCGATCAGGGCGTACATGATCTCGTCCGTGATGACGGTGTCACCGGTGGCCACGAGATACCCATCCTTCTCGACGAGCCGTGCCGTCCGGCCGCCGGGCGTGACCTGCAGGCCGGGACCGTAGGCCGAGATGTCGACCTCGGAGCCGGGCAGGAGGCCGAGCGAGTCACGCAGCGCCTTGGGGATCAGGATGCGTCCCCCGGAATCGATGACAGCCTTCATGGGGGTAGCCTACCAGTGAAATCCCATTTGCGGCCGGCCGTGTGGTCCACACCGGTCGCGGACGCCCACGCGGTCGAATGGCCCGCCCATCGTCTCGCCTGGCTTGGTGGTATGCATATTGCAGCCATCTGTGTCCGTGGGTCCCCATGGGCCCACGCCACCGTCAGGCTCGCCGGCATCACGGCGTGCACGCACCGGCGACTCGCTCGGCGCTCGCCTGGTCGGGGAAGGCGATGAACACGTGATGGGTGGGGGTGCCTCCTGCGTCCACCACGGCGGGCGCCGACATGACGACGCCCCCGACCACGAGCGCCAGCTGGCTGGATGGCGTGCCGTAGAGGTGCCGCGTCACCGTATCGAAGTCGGCGGCGCCGGTGTCGTCGAGCGCCAGGTCCACGGTCGCGCCCGTCTGCCCTTGCTGCTGGTCGACCGCTGCACTTTGCAGCCGGTCACCGCGGATCAACGCCGGGCCGAGCAGGTACTTCGTCGTGCGCGCGGCGTCACACGCGAACAGCGGAGCGTCCCACACGTCCGGGAACGGCTGCGAGCACGTCCACGCATCGAAGTCCCGCTGGTCCGCCGCGCCCGGCGTCCAGGCCAAGAGCGTGTTCAACAGACCAGGGGTGGACGGGTCGGTCGTCGGCGTCGCGGGATGTGCCGCGGGCGGGGTTTGCGGTAGGCCCGGGTTCGCGGTGGGTGCGGTCTCCAGCGAAGAGAACACGGCCCGGAAGGCGATCCCGTCCGGGCGGCACCCATGACCGCTTGTCGCAGGCGCCGGCGTGCTGCTGGTGGGCACGGACGGCGGAGCGGGTGCCGGTTTGTTGCCGGTGCACGCTGGGGTGAAGAGCGCCACGCCGGCAAGCACGACACCCACGACGCGCCGCATGTCGCTTCGCATTCCACCACGGTACCGCTCCCGGCGGGGGTCCAGGAGCTGACCCGGCAGAGTCGGCGTCCGGACGGCCTCATCGCGCGACGTTGGCCGGGAGACGTCCCCGAGACCGACCGGCAAGTCGGGGAGACGTGCGCTCGGACACACGACCAGTTCCGCGGGCGTGGTCGGGCCGCGGCGGAACGCCGGAACCGTCCCCGCGTTCCGAGTGACCACCGGTCCGGGGGTGCGTCAGACCGGTGGCTGATCCCCGGCCTGCAGCGCCGCCAGGCCGCGAAGGCGCAGTTCCCGCTCGACGGCGGCGAGCGCGTCCGCGGGGCACCGCACCTGGACGGCGAAGGTCATCTGCGTCACATCGACGCTTGTCAACCCCAGCACCTGGGGCGGGGCGAGTAGGCGCGGCCGCCAGGTCGGATCGTCCGCCAGGTCCTCGGCGACCGTGCGCAGTCGCGTCAGCGCTGCGAACGGGTCGGCGCCGACGGGCACGGACAACTGCACCTGGCTGGTCGCACTCCCCTGCGTCTTGTTGCCGAGCGTGGCGATCTCGCCGTTGCGGACGTACCACACCTGGCCGGACGCGTCGCGCAACCGCGTGACCCGCAGGCCGACGGATTCGACCGTGCCAAAGATCGCGCCGACGGTGATCGCGTCGCCGAGCCCGAACTGGTCCTCGATCACGAGGAATACGCCGCTGAGCACGTCCTTCACCAAGCTTTGCGCACCGAACGCGAGCGCGATCCCGCCGATGCCGGCGCTGGCGAGCAGCGGCGCGAGGTTCACGCCGAACTCGCCGAGAACCGTGAGGACGACGACGACCCCCAACACGACGTCCACGACCAACCCCAGGCCGTGGCCCAGGGTCGCGGTCCGGGCGACGGCGCGGTCGTCCGCCGGGACGCCGAGCGGAACCGTCGGTGTTTCGCCGCTGCCGGGCACGATCGCAGCGTCGGCCGCCGCGGCGATCTGGTCGGAACGGCGCTTGGCCGCCTGATGTTTCGCGCCCGCGACGAGTCGCCGCACGGCCCATCGGACGACGACGTGCACCACCACGGCGAGCACGATCAGCACGCCCACGTGGAGGCCGATCTTCGCCCAGTCGATCTGTGTCATCGAACACCTGGCCTTTCCGTTGGGGCCCTTTTCCGGTTGTACCCCACGCTAGACGACGCAGGTGGTGCGGCTGGTGTACCCGTCAGGCGATTGTGAACACTCATCCGCCTCGCAGGGGCCGAACCGTCGCCTCGACCGTTCACCATCGCACGCGACGGTCACGCACGCGCCGATTGTGAACAGTTCTCCGGCGGTTGACTCCCACTGCGCGGGAGCGGTCAGGGCGGAGGTGAGCGACAGCGATCGGGGACGGAGTCGTCCGCCTGCGCGCCACGCGCGCCCTCGACGCCGGTGTGTCAGGACAGCAGGGCCGCCACGAGCGGGCCGGCGGT
>WQUE01000338.1 GCA_009785885.1 Actinomycetes bacterium | reverse complement strand
CTCCGTCGAGGTGAACTGGGTGTGGCTCCCGCCGTGGACCATGGACATGATCACCGAGGACGGCCGCGAGCAGCTGCGCTACATCGGCTACAACGTGTAGCGCGGCCCGCGGCCGGTGAGCGGGCTGTGGCTCCGCCGCGGATCCCGGACCACCTTGCCTACTCCGTGGCGAAACCCAGATTGCCTGGGTCGAACTTCAGGGTGCGGGCGTTCTCGCTGATGGTACGACACTCCTGCTCGGTGAAGCCTTCGGGTTTGCGGGCCTCGATGTCGAGGATGATGTTGAGGTCGGCTCCGCTTCCGGCGAGCCGGTCGATGACCTCGCGGGTGATCTGGCCGATGTCGCGGCTGTACCGGTCCGGGTTGAGGCGCACGCTCCCGAAGAAGCGGATCTTCGGTTCCGGTGCCGGCGGCAGGGGGACATCGCGCGCGTTGGCTGCCTCGTCGACGGGACGGAACACAGGTTCGTCGCGTCCTTCAGAGGGTTCACGCACCCGCTGGGTTTCGGTCGGCGTCGGCGCGGGCTCAAACTCGCGGGCGATCTGGGCGTCGGCTAGGTCGTAGTCGACGAACAGGGTGGTGTCGGTGACCTGGATGCTCTTGCCGGTCTGCGGCGGCAGGATCAGTCCCCGGTAGCGCTTCCCGGCTTCGTCCCATTCGGACGCCAGGGCGTAGCGCTCGTTGCCTGCCATGACGGCGGTGACGGCATCCCGGACGGCCTGGTCGAGCACGTCGCGCCTGGTCAACCGGGGCAGGTAGGGGAATTTGGTGAACAGGTCCCACAGGTCGCCGACGCTGATGTGACCGTCCTTCCAGACGTCGCGCAGCGACTGGTGCAGCTCCAGGCCGATGTACTGGGGGCCCAGGGTGGTGATCAGCTCGTTGTCGCGCACCAGCTTGTCCGACACCCGCGCCGCCATGGGTTTGCCGTTGTCGGCGACCCGGTCGGCCATCAGCGTGAACGGGGCCTTGGCGTCCGGCTGGACGGGGTAGATCGCCCACGTGTAGGTGTCGCGCAGACGGTCGGCCACGGTCACCCCGAAGCGCTTGACCGAGTCGTCGGTCTGTTTGCGCTGCTGCCCCGTCAGGTTCAGCGACTCGGCCCGCTTCTGCACCTCCCGCCAACCCAGGTACGTCCGGGTCGCCGCCATCAGCGACTCCAGCGCCTGCTGGTCGGCCACCAGGAACACCACCTGGTTGCGCCGCACCCGCTGGGCCGAACCACGCGACTCGACGGCTTGACGTATCCACACCCCGGTGGTGGACGTCTCGGTGTCGGTCCTGTGCCACGACCAACGCGGATGCACGATGACGAGCCGGGCCGTCTCCAGATCGGGGATGTCGCCGGACGAGTCGGGGGCGACGTGCACAATGTCGAAAAGGACTTTGCCTCTGGCCTCGTTCCGCAGCCGGTCGACGATCTCGTTCCACACCAGGTCCGGGTCGTCCCGCAGCCGTTCCGCGTAGTCGGAGGCCGTCTTCGTGACCGACGCCTGCGTGTCGAACCAGTAGTGCCCGGCGTCGCCGTAGAAGAACGTCGACTGCTGCTCCATCGCGTCGAGCGACGCCCCGAAGTTGCCTAGGGCGTCGCCGGGGATCGCCGTGCCCAGCCAGACGTACGCCTTGTCCAGTCCCTTGTGGGCAGCGCCGCTGCGGGGTGCCGAGCCCATGAACACCGTCCGGGCGACCCGGTTCGTCACATGCCGCGCCCCCAGCGACGGACGGGCCGTGTCGATCACCCGTGCGGTGGCGTTCGGCCCGTCGATGTCGGAGTCGATGATCGGCTTCCACGAGTCCGGCAGGTACTGCGTCAGGTCCGTGTTCACGCTCGTCGTCGACAGCGGCACGCTGCCGGGCAGGATCAACGGCGAGGCGTCCTCGCCCTTCCACAACTCATGCACGATCGAGGAGACGAGCTTCAGCACGCCACGGGTGCGCTGGAACCGCTCCAGCGTCGACCAGTCCTCGTACAGCCGGTCCAGCAGTTCCGGGTGCAGCGGGTAGGACGCCTTGATCCGGTTCTCGTAGCTCGCGTCCGGGGCGGACACGTCACGCGGGAACAGCGTCGGATCGCCCCGGTACATGCCGACGAACGCACGTGCGGTCGCGGCGATCCCGGCCCGAGCCGGCGCGTCCGGGTCCTGGAACAGCCGACGGCGCACGATCTCGAACGCTTCATCCTTGCTACTGGGACGCCACTGGTCGGCCACCCGGCGGATCACGTTCTGCAGCCGCTCCAACGCCAACTGGCCGTTCGTCCCGCCGATCTCGATGGCGTTGCCCTGGCCCACCTCGCCCACCTCCGACGCCGGGATCGACACGACCAGCATCGTGCCCGGCACCGCCGCGCACGTCTCGGTCAACGTCTGCGCGAAGGTGAACTGCGTGTCGAACGACCCGCCCGGCAGGCCCTCCTTGCCCACCAGGTCACGGGCGTACGCCACCCACTCGTCGACCAGGATCAACGCCGGGCCGTACGTCTCCAGCAGTGTCTGCAGACCGTGGCCGGGGTTGGTGCCCGCCTGATCATCGGCCGCGATCACGTCGAAGGCGGCACGGCCCCCCAACTGCCAGGCCAACTCACCCCACATCGTGCGAACTTCGGTGCCGTCCTCCTTCACCGACGGCGACCCCGCCTTCAACCGGGTGCCGACAATCGCGACCCGCCGCACCGGCGTGCCGCGCATGTCGGACGCCCCAGCCGAGGCGATCAGCTCTTGGACCTCCTGCGGGAAACGCGTCACCGGGGTGTCGCCGAACAGGTGCCACAGCGCCAGCATCGAGTGCGTCTTGCCGCCGCCGAAGTTCGTCTGCAGGTTCACCACCGGGGATGCCGACCCGTCACCCACCACCCGGCGCAACGCCCGGCTCATCAGGTCCCGCAGACCCTCCGTCAGGTACGTCCGGGCGAAAAACTCGACCGGGTTGGCATACTCGGGCTCCGCCGTGTGCCCGGTCGCCACCGCCCA
>WQUE01000337.1 GCA_009785885.1 Actinomycetes bacterium | reverse complement strand
TGGGCCACGACGGCCAGCCGGTGCCGCGTGCGAGCGGACCGGATGAGGCTCGCGGCGGCGGTGACGATCAAGGTCCCGGCGATCACGCCGAGGGAGGCCAGCGTCGGGATCTCGCCGCTGAACGCCACACGCGTCGTGGGGCTCCACGTGTCCACGACCGACTGGGCCCACCATCCGGCACCGGCGAACAGGCCCACGCCGCACACGACGCCGAGGACCGCACCGGCGGTGCGCGCCGGCGTCCCGGCCTCGCCGCGCGCCCGGGCGGCCGCCCGCGTGACCAGACGGTACACGGCGACGCCGACCAGCGCGGCCAGGACGAGGAGCACGACCGCCACCAGCGTCCCCACGACGCCCCAGCGCCCGTCCAGGCCGTAGTGGTGCATCGCGTGCAGCAGGAGCTTCACCCCGATGAACCCCAGCAGCACGAACAGGCCGACCGACAGGTAGTGCAGCCGCTCCAGCAGGTCGCCGAGCAGGAAGTACAACTGCCGGAGCCCCATCAGCGCGAACACGTTCGCGGTGAACACGATGTACGGTTCGCTCGTCAGGCCGAAGATCGCCGGGATGGAGTCGAGGGCGAACATCAGGTCGGTCGTGCCGAGGGTGATGATGACGAAGAAGATCAGCGTGAACCGCAGTTGCCCGTCCTGGCGGACGACGATCCGGTCGCCCTCCCAGGTGCCGGTCGTGGGGAACCGGGACTTGACCCATCCCATCAGCCGGGACTCCCCGGCGTTCCCCTCCTCGTCGCCGCCTTTCCGGAAGTCGGACAGGACGTCCCAGGCAACCTTCAGCAGGTAGGCGCCGAACAGGAAGAACACCCAAGCCAGCCGGGAGATCAGCACGGCACCCACCCCGATGAACGCCCCGCGGAGCACGAGCGCCAGCATGATGCCGACGAGCAGCGCGAACTGCTGCAGCTCCCGGGGCACCTTCTGCTTCTCCATGATGATGAGGAAGATGAACAGGTTGTCCAGCGACAGGCTGTACTCGGTGAGCCAGCCGGCGTAGAACTCCTGCGCGTACCGGGCGCCCGACAGCCACCACACGCCGATGCCGAACAGGATCGCGAGGCCGACGTACAGGCCGATGTAGCGGGTGCACTCCTTCACCGTGGGCACATGCGGGCGCCGCCCGATGAAGAACGCGTCGAACATCAGCAGGCCCACCAGGATGACCACGGTCACAATCCAGATGTACGGGTGGATGTTCATGGGCGTCCTTCGCAGGCAGTGATCGAACCTGAGTATATCGGGGTGGCCACCTCAGCCGGCCCCGCCGGGCCCCGGCCCGCCCCGGGCACGCCCGGCTGCGGCGACACCGGACCGTCCTAGACTTGCGCCGGGTTGTCGGGAGAGGAGTCCGGGATGGCGCGGTTCTTGAGTGTGGCGCTGGACGACGGCACGACGGTGTTGTTCGAAACGGCAGAATCGGGGCTCGCCGAGAAGCGGAGCGTCACCGCCGACGCCAGGGACGTCGAACCGTGGCCCGGGCGGCTGGAGTCGATCGCCGACCAGGCGGGAGCGTTGTGTTCGGCGTTGCGGAAGCGGCTGGCGCCCGACGAGGTCAGCCTGGAACTCGGGGCGACGCTGTCCGGCGAGGTGGGCTGGTTCATCGCGAAGTCGAGCCTGGAAGCCGCAGTGAAGATCACGGTCACGTGGAAGGCGCCCCGGGACATGGCCGTGGCGTAGGTTCACGCGGCGGCGATCATCTGACGCAGTTCCTTCTTCAGGTCGGCGACCTCGTCGCGGAGCCGGGCGGCCAGCTCGAACTGGAGCTGCTCGGCGGCGGCGTGCATCTCGTCGGTCAGCTCGTTGATCAGGTCGGCCAGCTCGGCCGCAGGCAGGTTGGACGGGTCGAGCGCCCGGTCGGCGACGAGCGGGCTGCCGGACGGGCGGCGCCCGCGTCCCCGGTCGCCGAAGCCGCCCAGGCCGGCCGAGTCGGCGTCCTCGCGGGCGAGCATGTCGGTGATGTCGGCGATCTTCTTGCGCAGCGGCTGGGGGTCGAGCCCGTGCTCCGTGTTGTAGGCGACCTGCTTGGCGCGGCGGCGGTTCGTCTCGTCGATCGCGGCCGCCATCGAGTCGGTGATCGTGTCGGCGTACATGAACACCTGGCCCGACACGTTGCGCGCCGCCCGGCCGATCGTCTGGATCAGCGACCGCTCCGAGCGCAGGAAGCCCTCCTTGTCGGCGTCGAGAATCGCCACCAGGGAGACTTCCGGCAGGTCGAGGCCCTCACGCAACAGGTTGATGCCGACGAGCACGTCGTACTCCCCCAGCCGCAACTGCCGCAGCAGCTCGACCCGGCGCAGCGTGTCGATCTCCGAGTGCAGGTACCGCGCCCGGACGCCGCGCTCGATCAGGTAGTCGGTCAGGTCCTCGGCCATCTTCTTCGTCAGCGTCGTGACGAGCACGCGTTCCTGCTTGTCCACGCGCAGATTGATCTGGTCGACCAGGTCGTCGATCTGGCCCTTCGTCGGCCGGACGATCACCTCGGGGTCGACCAACCCGGTCGGCCGGATGATCTGTTCCACCACGCCGTCCGACCGCGCGCGTTCGTACGGACCCGGCGTCGCCGAGGAGTAGACCGTCTGGCCGATGCGCTCCGTGAACTCCTCGAACCGCAGCGGCCGGTTGTCGAGCGCGGACGGCAGCCGGAAGCCGAACTCGACGAGCGTGCGCTTGCGGCTCATGTCGCCCTCGTACATGCCGCCGATCTGCGGCACCGTGACGTGCGACTCGTCGATGACAAGGAGAAAGTCCTCCGGGAAGTAGTCGAGGAGGCAGTTCGGCGGGGTGCCCGGACCGCGGCCGTCGATGTGGCGGGAGTAGTTCTCGATGCCGGAGCACGTACCGATCTGGCGCATCATCTCGATGTCGTACGTCGTGCGCATCCGCAGCCGCTGGG
The DNA here is from genome assembly GCA_009785885.1 of Actinomycetes bacterium. Taxonomy (GTDB): domain Bacteria; phylum Actinomycetota; class Actinomycetes; order Propionibacteriales; family Propionibacteriaceae; genus WRGV01. The sequence goes on along the minus strand of WQUE01000337.1, from coordinate 61 downwards.
CCTCCAGCAGCTTGCCCTGCGTCTCCAGCTCGGCCAGCCGCTGCTCCAGTTCGGCCTCGAT
>WQUE01000336.1 GCA_009785885.1 Actinomycetes bacterium | reverse complement strand
TGTTGAGCTTCCTGCCGGAGGAGCGCGTCGCCCAGGTGCTCGCGCTGCGCGGCTACGACGACGCGTCCTACCTCGTCATGGCGACCAAGCGTGGCCTGGTGAAGAAGACGGCCTTGTCCGCCTACGATTCGCCGCGCTCGGCCGGGCTGATCGCGCTGAACTTCCGGGACCCGGACGACGAGCTCGTCGGTGCCGAACTGGCGAACGCCGACGATCAGATGCTGCTGATCTCCCGGCTCGGCCAGGCGATCCGGTTCCCGTGCGACGACGCGCAGCTGCGCCCGATGGGACGTCCCACGTCCGGGGTCACCGGGATGCGGTTCCGGGGCGGCGACTCCCTCCTGGCGATGGCCGTGATCCCCGCGGGCGTCGGGGCGGCCGACGCGATCGGCGCGGACGAGACCGTCGTAGACGACGACGCGATCGAGGTTACGACAAGCGACGACGCTCCCACCAGCGAGGACGACGACACGGGCGGCGACCTCGGTGGGCCGTACGTGTTCACCGTCACGGACGGCGGCTACGCGAAGCGCTCGTCCGTCCACACGTACCGCGTGCAGGGCCGTGGCGGCCTGGGCATCAAGGCGATGAAGCTCACCGACGACCGCGGCGAACTGGTCGGCGCGCTGATCGTCACGAGCGGCGACGAGGTGATGTCGATCCGCGAATCGGGCCAGATCACGCGCAGCCCCGTCGACGAGGTGCCCGTGAAGGGCCGGGACACGATGGGCGTGAAGTTCGTCGACGTCGGCACGAAGGACCGCGTCATCGCCATCGCGCTCAACCCGGAATCGAACAGCGACGACGAGGACAATGGGACCGTTCCGGACGAGTCCGACGCCGCAGACACCGGCGCGCCGGGGCCTGACGGGGACGAGGTGGAGTCGTTCGTGGACGACACCGCTGACGCGGATGCTCCGGCCGAGGATGGGCAATCATGAGTCGGACACGTAAGGTAGTGCCAGGCGAACCAACACGCGTCGGTTCCGCGATCCAGGAGGAATGGCATGGCTGACCCGAGACAGCGCAGCCACGGCAACCGGAGCAACCCCGAGGATCCATCCTCGGTGGGGATGCCACCGAAGCCACCCGCCGCCGGGCCGCCGCGGCCACCCGGCACCATTGCAAGAGGGAACGCCGCCTCCGTGCCGCCGCAAGCCCCGGTCATCACCGCCCCACCCGTGCCACCACCCCCGCCACCCCACGAGCCACCCGAGGTCGAGATAACCACCAAGATGCCTCACGTCGTCGACGATTCCCACACACCCGGTCACCCGGCGGGCACCACGGCCGTCCCCAACGAGGAGTCGGCGGCGGCAGAGGACGTCGCATCGTCAGTCGGCGAGGAGGGTGCGGCGGAGCTATACGGCTGGACGAAGTCGCCGGACGAGGGCAGCTGGATCAGGCCGAACGGCACCGACGACAGTGACGCCGAGGAGGCCGCATCCACCCGGCGCGTCGGGGCGAAGACCGGCAGACCCATCCGGGGCACCGGGGACACCGCCACGTCCGCGACGGTCGCCGAGGAACCGACCGAGGTGGACGACCAGGCGGGGGATGCCGGGGAGAGCCCGTCGGCGGGAAAGCCGACCGCCGCTGGTCGCGAGGGGCCCCTCGAAGCCGGCGGGAACGCAGCGCCGGAGGCAACGCCCCGGGCCGATGCGCCGCAGGTGGCCGTGGTAGAGCGGGCGGACTCCGTGGCGCCGGAGGAAGCGCGAGCGGACGTCGTCCAACAGGCGCCGGCGGAGCCGGCGGTGAAGCGTGAGGAACCGCCGGTGGACCGTCGGCAGGGCCATCCGGGCATGCCGGGGCCGGCGCCGGTCGCGCCGGGGGTGGCTCCTGGGGTCCAGGTGGGTGTCCCGCCCGTGATGGTGGGTCCCCCGGTGCCCCCGATGGTCGTGATGCCGCCTCCGCAACTGACGCCGCCTCCGCTGATGCAGCCGCCGGGCGCGCCGCCCGCGGCGGTGCGGGTTCGCCCCGCCGGTGCACCCCAGGCCGGGGCGGCGAAGAAGGCCCGATCGCACAACCGGCGCGCACGGCTCTTCGTGTCCCACATCAACGTCTGGTCGGTGATGCGGATGGGTCTGATGGTGTCGTTGGCCGTTGGCATCGTGCTGTTCGTCGCCATGTCGGCGATCTGGATGATCATCGACCAGTCCCAGGTGTTGGAGCAGGCGCAGAGCCTGATCGACTCGCTGGTTGGAAACGGGTCAGCGAGCGGGCTCCAGATCTCGCGCGTGCTCGACACCCAGCGGGTGCTGGCATTCGCGGCGGTCGTGTCGGTGCTGAACGTGGTGCTGATGACGCTTCTCATCACGATCTTCGGTGCCCTCTACAACGCCATCGCCGCGATCTTCGGCGGCCTGGAGATCACGTTGTCCGAGGAACACTGAGCCCGCATCGACCGGGACGGACGGGCGCGGCCGGCGGGTTGAGCGCCGTTGGCGCGCTGCGGTAGAGTGTGACGGCGCACGCGTGCGCGGCGGGCCTCTAGCTCAGTCGGTTAGAGCGCGTCCCTGATAAGGACGAGGTCACAGGTTCAAGTCCTGTGAGGCCCACACTGTGAGGCTCACGCGCGGGAGCGAGAAGGGAATGCCGAGCTTGTTCGGGCATTTCCGACGAGCGACCAAGCGTTGACGAGCCCGGACGATCCTTCACACTCCTGCGCGGGGACGTCGTCAGGCTTCCGTGACCGCTTCGGCCGGTGGCACGTCGATCAAGCCGGAGGTGAGTTCCTTCGGGGCGGGCGCGTCCCCGCAGGCGTGACCGTTGGGGCCTTGGTGGCCTTCGGCACGGCACCCGCCGCAGCGGCTGGAGCTTTGCCGGCGTCGAGAGAGGACGTCGCTGCTGCGTCCGCGGGAAGCAGGCACGGATCCGGGGGAGCTGGCGCGTCCCCGTCTAGTCGTCCCATCCTTCGATGAGCGCCCGGGCCTGGACGATGGCGCTGAGGGTGTCATCCGAGACGGCGCCGAGGTGCCGGACGAACCGTGACGGCACGAAGGAGCGGGGCGCGTCGCACAGGGCGACGCTGTCGCGGTCGACACCCTCACCGGCCGGTACCAGCGGTTGTAGCTGAGTGGGGCGCTGTCGCGGGTTGGTGGTGAATGGCACGACGGTGATCCGGTCGTACAGGGTGCCGCGTTGGAGGTCATCGATGGTGAGCACCACCGCCGGACGGGTCCTGCCGATCTCCCCATGTCTGGCGGCGCCGAACGCGACCAGCCAGACGTCGCCGCGCCTCGGACTAGGCACTGTATTCTGGCCACCCGTCATCATCGAACGGGACGCCGTCGTCGGTCTCGTCCCACTCCTTCATCTCTGCGGCGAACGCCGGGTCCTGGTACGCCTCCTCCGCCGCCGCACGGTAGTCGGCGAAGATCTGTTCCCGCTCGGCGCGGCGCACCATCTTGTCCAGGTAGCCGCTGAGGCTGAGATTCTGGGCCGCGGCGGCGTGTGCCAACGCATCCCGCGTCGGCACGGACACCCGGATGGACGTGGACGGCGCCTTCGGCTCGGTCCGCCGGGGCGTCGCCCGTGGTGCATCAGTTCCAGCTGCACTCATGCATACAACATAGTATGCATCGTGTTCGGGGGCTATGCGGCGAGCCTGTGCTGGTAGCCTCGGGCAATGGCTCTCGCACTGCCGGACAGGCACTTCGGCGAGTGGGCGCCCACGACGTACGCCGACATCGCCGCGGCGGTGACCGAGCGCCGGGGCGCAGGACGGACACTCGTGCTGGTGGATGGCTCGTCCGGCTCGGGCAAGACGACGTTCGCGCTGACGCTGGCCGACGCGCTGCCGGGGGCCGGCGTCGTCCACACCGACGACATCGCCTGGAACCTGCACCCCATCGACTGGACGGACGAGCTGATGTCTGGGGTCGTCAGACCGTGGATGGACGGCGTCCAGGTCGACTACCGGCCGCCTGGGTGGATCACGCACGGACGTCCCGGATCGGTCACCACGACCGCGACGGACGTGCTGATCATCGAGGGCGTCGGCGCCGGCAGGCACGAACTGGTGCCGTGGGCGTGCCTCGTCGTGTGGGTCCAGACTCCGCACGCAATCGCCCGCGAGCGGGTCCTCACACGCGACATCGGCATCGACGGCGACACACGCGACGAAGTGGCGGCGTTCTTCGAGAACTGGGCCGCAGCCGAGGTGCCGTTCTACCTGGCCGAGCGTCCGTGGGACCGCGCCGACCTGGTCGTCGACGGCTCCTCCGACGCCCCCGACGGGGCCATCCGCGTCGTCTGGCGGTGACACTAGCCAGCTTTGTCGCAAGCGCGTAACGATGCGCGGCTGCGGCCCGACCGTGGACGTACGCAGAGCAGGGCGACGGCGGTGGGTGGTCGAGGCGGACGCGCGCACTGCTGGCGCTCGCTCTGGGGTGCGTGATTGCCGCTATCGGGCGTGCGCCCGCCCGCAGCGACACCGATCCGCGCGCTGGCGGCCCTCGCGGGTGTGAAGTACAGCCGCTACCTGCTCGCCTGCGATGGCTCACTCCATCACATGGTCGCACCGGCCAGCGTCCACATCACACTGTGCTTGTCTGGCGCTCGTTGGGGGCGGCGGGCTGATCGGGGTGATGAGTGGTACGCCGACGCTGGCGTGCTGGCCGAATTCACCACGGTCATCGCGGCCAAGGGGTTGGCGAGGCGGGACGACAGTGCATCCAGCGAACCCAGTTGGCTGTCGCGCGCACTGACGGCCGATTCCCGCGACCGCGTCCAGCATGGCACGAACGATGGAAGGATGTGCGGGAGGGACGATCCCCTCCTGGCCGACCGTGGCCGGGTTGAAGCGACTACGGACTCCCGGTGCGCGTATCTCGCGGGCCGCGACAGGTACCTGGAGGGGCTGTTCGCTGCCGGGGCCGGCAGACAGCCAGGTACGGACCGTCGAGGCGTCGGCCGAACAGTCCCCGCCGACACACGGTTTGCCGCCGCAGGCCTTGTGTGGAGGATCCTTCGGCGTGTATGCCGGAAAATCCTCCGCACAGTCGCAGGGGACGGGGTGTCGGGCCTCCGTCGGCGCGTCGGTCGGCACGGTGATCGGCACGGTGATCGGAACACGGGGACGGTTCCCGCGTCCCACCGCAGCGCGGGCCGCGTGGGGACGCCCCCTCAGCCCTCCGTCGGCGTGTCGGTGGGCACGGCGATGATGTCGGACTCGGTCGGCTGCACAGTCTCGGCGGGCTTGGCCTTCGGGGGCTTCGGCGCCTTGGGCGCCGCGACCGCCGGAGCCGCCGAAGCCTTGCCGCCATCGACGAACGATGTCGCCGCGGCGTCGGCGGAACTCGCGGCCTTGCCGGAGGCCAGCCAGTCGTGCATGAGGTCGACGACGTCCAGCCCGGTGGCGGCCTTGATCACGGCCGGCAGCTTGACGAGCATCTCGGTGGACAGGTTGGTCACCCCGCCGGCCGCATCGGCCCCGCCGATCACGGTGATCGAGTCGACGTCTCCGATCGGCTTCGCGGCGGCGGCGAGCATGTCCGGCATCGTGGACAGCACCCGGTCGATGATCGCCTGCTGGCCGTACTTCGCGTAGGCCTGCGCGAGCATCTCGCGGACCTGCGCCTCGGAGGCACCCTTCGCCTTGATCGCCTCGGCCTCGGCCAGGCCCTTCGCCCGAATCGCGTCGGCCTCAGCGAGACCGGCGGCCTTCGTCGCGGCGGCCTGGCCATCGCCCTCGCCGGTGAGCCGCGCCTGCGTCGCGGCGGCCTCGGCCAGACCGGACGCCTTCGTCGCGGACGCCCGGCCGTCGCCCTCGCGGGTCAGGCGGGTCTGCTCGGCCTCGGCGGCGGCGGTCACCTGGACGGCCTGCGCCTTGGCGTGCTGCTCGGCGGTGTACAGGTCGGCGTCCGCGGCCTTCTGCGCGGCGTACAGGTCGGCGTCGGCCTTCGCCCGCACCTCGGAGTCGAGTTGCAGCTTCGTCAACGTCGCGGTCTGCTGGGCGTTCTGCTGCTGCGCCTGGGTGATCAGCGCGTCCTGCGACGCCTTCGTCATCGGGCCGACGGCCTGCGCCTCGGCGTCCGCCTGGGACGTCTCCTTCAGGAAGCCGGCCTCCTTGAGTTGCGCGTCCTTGTTGGCGTTGGCGATCTGGATGCGGGCCAGCGCCTTGGCCTGGGCGGCCTCCTGCTCGTTCTGGGCCTCGGCCACCTCGGCGGCCTTGCGCACCTGCGCGGCCTGCGGACGTCCCAGGTTCGTGATGTAGTCGGCCGGATCGGTCGAGATGCCGTTGATCTGCAGCGTGTCGACCTTCAGCCCGGCGTCCGACAGCGCGGACGCGGCGGCGTCCTGGATCTTCGTCGCAAGGCCCTCGCGATCGCGCAGCATCTCCTCGATCGTCATGTTGCCGACGACGCCACGCAGCGCGCCCGCCAGGATGGACTGGATGATGCGCGGGATCTGGTCCTCGCGGCCGAGGAACCGCTGGGCGGCGGAGCGGACGCCGTTCGGCGTGCCGTCGATCTTCGCGAGCGCGACGGCATCGACGACGACCTTGATGTTGTCCTTGGACACGCCCTCCGGCACCTGCATCGCGATCTCGGTCGCGTCGAGCGACAACACCCGGCACCGCTGGACGAACGGCAGGATGAACGCGCCGGAACCCATCACGATCTTCAGCGTCGCCGCACCGTCGACGACGGAGCCCCGGGAGCCGGTGATGACGAGCGCCTCGTTGGCGTCGGGGATCTTGTAGCGCTGGGCGATCGCGAAGATGATGATGATCACCGCGACGACGATGACAGCGACGATGATCGCAGTGATGCTGATGCCGTTCATGGCAGCCTTCCTTCGAGCATGGATTGATGCGGGGCGACCGTGACGAGGTCGGGCCCGAGGACGTCGGTGACGACGACGGAGTCGCCCTTGGTGATCGCCGTGGATGCGGTGAAACCGACGGTGCGCGGGGAACCGAGGTAGGTGACCTGGACCAGGCCCCGTTGGCTGACGTCTGCGCCGGCCGTCACGACACCACCTGTACCGATGAGCCGGTTGAGCGAGTACTCGTCCTGGGATACCTCGGCCTTGCGGAGCAGCCGATAAAGGCCGATGGCCACCCCGGCCATGAGCAGCCCGATGACAAGGCCCAACAGCAGCCCGCTGATAGTCGGCCAGCCCCGGGCCACGCCGATGATCCCGCCGCAGCCGATGCCCGTCAGCAGCCCGCCCAGGGACGCGCCCGAGAACACGCCCGTGCCCGTGGCGTCCAGGTTGAGCGCGTCCATCACGCCGTCGAACACCAGGGAGACGAGCAGCACGAGGAACCCCACTGCCGCTACCACGATGAACCCGATCATGGACACTCCTCCGTCACACACAATCTACGCGGCCCGAGGGCCGGATGATCGCGGTGTGACAGGGATGAACGTCGTCCGGGTCGTCGCGGCGGACAGGCGGCGCGCACGGTGCGATCACGTTGCACACCGCCTCGGGGCAGTGTTATGGTGGTGAATAGACAGTATGTACACCGGTGACACGGGGGGACGGCCCAGGAGGTGAGGCGTTGCGGGTCATCATCAAGAACAGCTCGGACACCCCGATCTACGAGCAGATCTGCGACCAGATCAAGCAGGCGATCCTCGGCGACGAGCTGACGGAGGGCGACGTCCTCCCATCGATCCGTCAACTGGCGGCCGACCTGAAGGTCAGCGTCATGACGACGACGCGGGCCTACAACGAACTCGAACTGGAGGGGTACGTCGTCAACGTGCAGGGCAAGGGGTGCTACGTGGCACCCAAGGACAGTAAGCTGATCAGGGAGCAGTTGCTCCGCCGGATCGAGGAGCATTTCGGGGCCGCGATCGAGACGGCGCGGATGGCGGGGCTGTCCCGCGACGAACTGCGGCACCTGTTCAGCTTCACGCTGGAAGGAAGTGACGATGAGTGACGGCAACGCCCTGGAGGTGATCGACCTCCAGAAGAACTACCGGGACTTCCACCTCGACAAGGTGCGTTTCACCCTGCCGGCCGGCTACATCATGGGATTCGTCGGCCAGAACGGCGCCGGCAAGACGACGACGATACGCTGCATCCTCAACATGGCGATCCGGGACGGCGGCGAGGTGAGGGTGTTCGGCCTGGACAACCAGCGCGACGAGTTGGTCGTCAAGCAACAGTTGGGGACGGTGTTCGACGAGATCTTCTTCGTCGACTCCTGGCGCATCAACGATGTGCAGAACGCCGTCCAGGGCTTCTACGACCGGTGGAGCCGCGCGGCGTTTGCGCGGTACATCCTCGACTTCGACCTGCCCCGGGACAAGCGTGTGCGGGAACTGTCCCGCGGCATGAAGATGAAGCTGATGCTCGCGGTGGCGATGTCGCACGGCGCGAAGCTGCTGATCCTCGACGAGCCGACGTCGGGGCTGGACCCCGTCGCGCGCGACGAATTGCTGGA
>WQUE01000335.1 GCA_009785885.1 Actinomycetes bacterium | reverse complement strand
CAGACCACGACGCCCGCGACCGCGACGAAGGTCCACATCCAGGACAACTACTTCGACGGTTTCCAGAAGTCCACGATCTGGCTGTACAACGCCGGCGTCGTGACGATGGAGCGCAACACGTTCGGGCCGAACACGTTCTCCAACGTCAATACCGTCACCGAGGAGACGGTGTCCGTCGGCACGTCCGGCACGGGCGCCGGCATGATCGTGAACGAGGCGGCGACCTCGAACAAGAAGATCCTCACGTGGCGCCCGACCCTCGTGAGTCCCTCGACCGGCTGCGAGGCGACCGTCACGGCGGTCTCCACCGCCCCGGTGTCGCCCAGCACCGCGCCGGCGCTGCCGCTGCGGCTCGACGTGTTCTGGACGCCGACGAACAAGGCCGAGTACTACCTCACCTCGCAGAAGGTCACCGCGGGGACGTCCGCCACCTTGACCGTCACCCTGCCGACCGAGGCCTTCGCGCCGGACGGGACGCTGCTCGGGAACATCCGGCTGCAGACGCAGGCGCTGGAGACCGCCCAGACCGTGTCGTCGCAGTTCTCCCGGGTGCTGCCGCTGACCGGGACCGGGGATTCGTCGTGCGCGGCGGGCGGGATCGACTCTGTCCCGACGGTCGGCGGGTCGATGCAGGGCGGCGACCTCTTGACGCTGAAGGGCTCCGGGTTGTCGGCGCTGGCGTCGACCGGCCCGGTCGAGGTCCTGCTGAACGGCGACGCGTTGTGCGAGGACGTGACGGTCGTCGACGACGAGACGCTCACCTGCGTCGTCCCCCCGTCCACGCGCACCGGCAGCAAGACGGGCCCCGTCTCCGTCACGGTCCTGGTGAACGGCGCGGAGCAGGCCTACTTCGAGGACGGGTACATCTACCGGGCCGAGGGCACCCTCCAGGTGGACAAGCGCGCGTGGATCGACGTGCCCGACGGCCCCACCGGGCCGGACCTGTACGACGCCCTGCTCGCGCCGGGGAACGGCGGGGCGATCGAGCTCGTGAACGGGGCGGTCATCCGTCCGGGCGAAACGATCACGTGGACGTACACCGTCACGTATGTGTTCCTGAACGGCGGCGTTCCGGACGGCGGGGCGAGCGACGTCGGCCTGAACCAGGTCGCCGTCATCGACGAGCAGCTCGGTCTCGTCTGCACCGTCCCGGTGCTGTACCTGAACACGCCCGCGGGGTGCGTCTCCGGCCCGGAGGTGACGTCCCTGTGAGCACCGTGCGAGTTCCGAGGTGGCGGCGCCTGGGCCGCTGGCTGTCCGGCCTGCTGGCGGCGGTGGTGGTATCGACGTTTGCCGGCATGGCCGTGGCGGTGTGGCACGCCAACGCGAGCGTGGTCGGCAGCACGATCAACGCCGGCGACCTGAACATTTCGCTGGGCGCGCTGTCGTGGGAGTGCCCCGAGCAGGGCACCACCGGCGACGACACGAGTTTCGCGGACCTGCTGCTGGCGCCCGGGCAGAGCCTGGCGCTGCGCCAGGAGATCCACACCGTGGCGGTAGGCGACAACCTGAATGTGGAGGTGTCCGTCGGGTTTCCGGGGCTGCCCGCCGGCGTGGCCGGTGACTGGCACCTGGAGGCCGGTGGCGCCCCGGTCGTGGGGGACGTGCCGCTCGGGCAGACACTGCTGCTGCCCGATCTCGCCATGTCGGACTGGGTCGTCGTCGTGCATCTCACCTTGCCGGCCGGGGATCTCACGTGGGTTGACCCGACGGCGAGTCCGCTGGACGTCCCCTCACTCGACCTGGGGACGATGAAGGTGACCGCCCAGCAGGTTCGGTGCGGCACCGGGTTCGCCGCGGCGTGCCCCGAGCAGTCGGCGGCGGTGAACAATGAGTAGGGGGAAGCTCCTGTCGTGGGTGGGCGCCGGGGCGCTTGTCCTGGCCGCCGGCACCGCCGGGGGCGTCGCGCTGGCCCTGTGGGCGGCGCACGACGCGACGGTCGATCGGGTGGCCGGCCAGGCCGTGGCCGGGTTCGCCGTGACGAAGGACGGCCTGACCGATGTCGCCTCCGGCGGCGCGGACACGGTGTCGTTCACGATCGGCGAGGCCGAGGCGACCGCCCTGGTCGACGCCGGTCCGGATGCGAATGGGGCGTTCGCCGTCGCCGTCCCGTTCGACGTCACCCTGCTCGTCTCGGCCGGGTACGGGATGGACTACACCATCGACATCGCCACACCGCCAGACGGCACGGTGTTCGGCCTGCCCGGAACCGGGCCGGTATTCTTCCCGGTGTCCGACCCGGGCGCCTGCACGGTCGCGGAGGCGGGCAACGTCCAGACGTCCGTCGCCCCGGTCGCGGTGAACGGGCTTGCGGCCGGCGGGACGGGTGCGCCCACCGCCCGGGCCGACCACTGGTGCCTGGTCGTGAGCGTGAACCCGCCGACGTACGGCGGCGCCGCCGTCGCCGACGGGACGAGCCTGCTGGACACCTCCGAGTCGTCCACGCCCGACAACGCCAGCCTCTGGGCGGGGTACGTCATCCCCGACTCGGCCCTGGAGCCCCCTCTGACGGTCACCCTCGCGCCGGCGTCCGTGGCGGTGTGAGGGCGCCGTCCGGCTCGTGGGCGCCGGTGGTGTGCCTGATCGCGCCGCTGGGGGGCGGCGAAGCCCGTGGGGTCTTTTTCCGCCTGGGTAGAATTTGCAGCAATTCCCGGGCGCAGCCGCGTCCCGCCGACAGCCTTCTGGGACGCGTCACCCCAGCACGACGAGGAGGAGGACCGGCATGGCGACGAGGAGCCCGCGCGTCCCGGTTCTCCTGAAGTGGGGACGGGTCGTCGTGGCGATCGCCTTCGGGTTGTCGCTGGTCGCCGCCGTGCGGTACGGCGGCGCCACGCCGGCGTCCGCGGCCGCGGACGCGAACACGCTGTACGTCAACACGACCACGTTTGGCAAGGCCGGCACGTGCGTGCTCGGCAACGACGCCTTCGACGCGACAACCGCCACCAACAACACCTGCACGCTGGGGGCCGCGCTGACGATGGCTAACG
>WQUE01000334.1 GCA_009785885.1 Actinomycetes bacterium | reverse complement strand
CCGACGGTCGCAGGTTCAAATCCTGTCAACCCGACAGAGAATGTCGCACTTGACTGGGGGCCCGCCGACGGTCGCAGGTTCAAATCCTGTCAACCCGACAAGGGAAGACACTGTCGGACAAGGTGGTCTGACTACCACAGTTTGACTACCAAGCACTGACTACCCGACCGCCGCGGCCAGAGCGGTCATGGCTTGAGCCGACGCTTCCTCACCCAGGTGACTGACTTGCCGAGGGCTCGATCACAAAGACGAGTCTGTACGCCGGGCGAGCATGAAACCGTCCCACCCCTTCACCCCGACGGTCTGCATGCGCCATATTGACAGTCTATGAGGGAGGCTGGGGCGATGTCGGTACGTTGTCGGTGGCGGGTTCTAGGATGAGCCCATGGCAGACAAACCAGGCTTCACAGGTCTCTCCCCGCAGGCAGGGGACTTCCTGGCGGAACTGGGGTCCAACAACAACCGCGACTGGGGGATGGGCTATTTCGAGGCCAGTCCGGCGACCACGGCGACCCTGCGTGACCACGTCGGCGAGCATCAACCGACCTTCCTCTCCGCCATGACCGCCGCCACCAGCCGGCACTTCACCCTGGAGGGCGACCCGTACAAACGCCTCCCGACGATCCCACCGGACACACCGCAACCGCGCGGACGTCGTTCCGCGTTATGATAGATGTTCGCTCATCAGGAGACATCACATGACATATCGCATCGCCGGCATCGTCGGCTCGCTCAGTACGACATCCATCAACCGGCAGTTGCTGCACGGCATCGTCCCGTTGGCTAGAGACGCCGGGATGAGCATCACCGAGTGCCCGCTGGCGGAGGTACCGCTGTTCAGCCCGGGCGCCGAGGCTGCCCCGCCGGCGGCGGTCACCGCCCTCAAGGCGGCGATCGAGGCCTCCGACGGCTTGATCATCGTGACGCCGGAGTACAACCGGTCGATCCCGGGGGTGCTGAAGAACGCGCTCGATTGGGCGTCGCGCCCGTACGGGCACAACTCGCTGGCCGGCAAGCCGACAGCCATCATCGGCACGTCGCGGGGAACCGTCGCGACGGCGCTCGCGCAACGTCATCTGCGCGACGTGCTGGGCTTTCTCGATGTCCGTCTGCTCAACCAGCCCGAGGCGTGCATCCGCTTCCACGACGGACTGATCGGCTCGAACGGGGAGATCGCCGACGCCGGCGTTGCCGCCCACCTCAAGACCTGGCTCGACGCTTTCGGACGCCTGCTCGAGCTCTAGTCGTCGTACGCGGCCCGCCCGCGGGGCAGGAGCCAACTGCGTTGCTGTTCGAAGTCGAGGTCGACGAAGTCGCCGACGGCGAAGATGGTGCTCACATCCGGGTCCGAGACGACGACCGTGATGCGGCCCTGCACCGACCGGACCACGTACTCGATCATGTCGCCGTAGAAGACCGCGGAGGTGACCTCGGCGCGGCGTCCCGCCACCTCCTTCGGCCCGCCATCCGCCGGCGACAACCGTACCGACTCGGGCCGTACCAGCAGCACCTGATCCGTCGCCTCCAGGGCCCCGGCGGACGCCCCGGCCAGGAAGTGCTCGCCCAGCGCCACGACGTCGGCGAAGCCGTCCTGCGCGGCGGGCGCGGCCGACTGGACGTCCAGGAAGTTCGCCCGGCCGATGAAGTCGGCCACGAACTCGCTGGCCGGACGCCGGTAAATGGCCTGCGGGCGGTCGGCCTGCTCGATGCGCCCGGCGTTCATGACGACGATGCGGTCCGACATGCTCATCGCCTCGTCCTGGTCGTGTGTCACGTACACGCCGGTGATGCCCAGGCTCTGCTGGATCGACCGGATCTCCGTACGCATCGCCACGCGCAGCTTGGCGTCCAGGTTCGACAGCGGTTCGTCGAACAGCAGCACCTTGGGCCGCATCACCATGGCGCGCGCCAGGGCGACCCGTTGCTGCTGGCCACCGGACATCTTCGACGGCGAGCGGTCGGCCATCTGCGTCAGCCCCATGGCCTCCAGTGCCTCCCCAACCTCCTGCTTGAGCTGCGCGGCGGGAGTACGGCGCAGCTTCAGGCCGTACGCCACGTTCTCGTAGACGTTCATGTGGGGGAACAGGGCGTACGACTGGAACACCATCGCCATCGGCCGCTTGTCCGGGGTGACGTTGCCCATCGAGACGCCGTCCACGCGGACCTCGCCCTCGGTGGCCGTCTCGAACCCGGCGATGATGCGCAGCGTCGTCGTCTTGCCGCACCCGGACGGACCGAGCAGCGTGACGAACTCACCGGGCGCGATGTCCAGGCTGACGCCGTCCAGCGCCCGGAAGGTGCCCGTCTTCGTCGGGAACACCTTCACCAGGTCGCGGAGTTCGAGATGACCGGTGGTGGTCGCTTCGGATGCTCTCATCGGAAACCTTTCTGGGACGAAGTGGCGATGGGGCTGGTCAGGCCCCGGCCTGGGAGATCGGGGACGCTCCCGAATCCCGGACCACGAGATTGAAGACGCCGATCACCGCCATGACGATGACCAGGAGGATGGTGCAGTACGCGAACGCGTGGCCGAACCGGCCCGCGTTGACCTCGCTGAAGATCTCGGCCGTGAGGATGCGCGTACGCGGGGTGACGATGAAGATGATCGGCGACAGCGTCGTCATCGAGCGGGCGAACGAGTTCGTCAGGCCGGAGAGGAACGCCGGCCGGATGATCGGCAGGGTGATCTTCCGGAACGTCGTCGTGCCGGACGCCCCGAGCGAGGTCGACGCCTCGTCGATCGCCGGGTCGATCTGCTGCAGCGCCGCCACACCCGCCCGCTGTCCGGTGGGCATCGACCGTACGATGAACACCATGATGATGCCCAGCGCACCGGCGAAAACGGCGTTGCCGCCGGTCAGCGCCGGGAAGAACTGGTAGTTGCCGACGATCAAGGGCATGTTGAAGGCCAGCATGTAGCCGATGCCGACGACGGTGCCCGGCACGGCCAGGCCGAGCATGCCGATGAAGTCGAGGGCGCCCTGCGCGACGCGC
>WQUE01000333.1 GCA_009785885.1 Actinomycetes bacterium | reverse complement strand
GCCGGGGTGTTCATCGCGGCGGGACGCGGCTGGCCGAGGTGCGGCACCGCGTCCAGCAGCAGCTTCGTGTACGGGTGCTGGGGGCGCTCGAAGATGTCCCGGGCGGGTCCCTGCTCGACGATCTCACCCTGGTACATCACCGCGACCCGGTCCGCCATGTCGGCCACCACACCCATGTTGTGCGTGATGAGGATGATCGCCGTGCCGAGCTTGTCGCGCAGGTCGTGCAGCAGGTCGAGGATCTGCGCCTGCACGGTCACGTCGAGGGCCGTCGTCGGCTCGTCGGCGATGATCACCTCGGGGTCGCAGCTGATCGCCATCGCGATCATCACGCGCTGCTTCTGACCGCCGGACAGCTGGTGCGGGTACGCGTACACGCGCGAGGCCGGGTCGGGGATGCCCACCAGGTCGAGCAGCTCGACGGCCCGCTTCAAGGCGTCCTTCCGCGACATGCGCCGGTGGACGAGCAGCGCCTCGCACAGCTGCCATCCGACGGTCCGCACGGGGTCGAGCGCCGTGGACGGCTCCTGGAACACGCACGCGATGCGATCGCCGCGCACGCGCCGGATCGCCTCGCCGTGCAGCCCGACGAGGTTCGTCCCGTCGAGGTCGGCCTCGCCGGTGATCGCCGCCGTGTCGGGCAGCAGCCCCAGCATCGCCCGCGAGCCGACGGTCTTGCCCGAGCCGGACTCGCCGACGATCGCCAGGATCTCCCCCGGGGCGAGGTCGTAGCTGATGCCGTTCACGGCCCGCACCGGGGCGCCGTCCGTCCGGAACGACACGTGCAGGTCCTCCACCCGCAGCAGCGTCTTGGTGGGGGACGCCTCGGGACGCACGTCGTCAGTCATGCCGGCCCCCTTCCCCCGGCGGTGGTGGGTCGCCCTCGGTCGCCGCGACTCCGCCGGCGTCCACGCTTGTCGCGACCTCGATGAGGGACGCGATCTCGGCCTCGTCGGCGGTGGTCGTCCCGCCGCGGGTGCGCAGCAGCGGGTTCAGGACGTCGTTCAGGGATTCCCCGATGAGCGTGACCCCGACGACGATCAGCACGATCGCCAGACCGGGGAACACGCCCGTCCACCAGATGCCGTTGGACACGTCCGCACGGGCCTTGTTCAGGTCGAAGCCCCACTCGGCGGCCGTGTTGGGTTCGATGCCGAAACCGAGGAAGCCGAGGCCGGCGAGCGTCAGGATCGCCTCGGACGCGTTCAGCGTCATCAGCACGGGGATGCTCTGCGACACGTTCGGCAGGATGTGCCCGAACATGATCCGTCGCGGCGCCGCGCCGGCGACGCGGGCGGCGTCGACGTACGGCTCGACCTTCGCCTGGACGGTGGCGTTGCGGGTGACGCGGAAGTACTGGGGGATGAACACGACGGTGATCGACACCGCCGCCGACAGGATCCCGATGAACGGTCCGGACCGTCCGCCCGCGACCATGATCGACACGACGATCGCGAGCAGCAGGCTCGGGAACGCGTACAGCGCGTCCATGATCAGCACGAGCACCCGGTCGAGCGGCCCGCCGAGATACCCGGACACGACGCCGAGCGGGACGCCGACGAGCAGCGACAGCGCGACGGCCAGCAGGATCACCTCGATGGCGGTGCGGGCGCCGTAGACGATGCGGCTGAGCACGTCGAAGCCGCCGACGGTCGTCCCCAACACGTGCTCGGACGACATCGGCAGCTGCGGGGCGAAGATCGTGTTGAAGCGGAACGGCGCGACGAGCGGGGCGAACAGCGCGAGCAGCACGAACGCGGCGACGATCACGACGCCCGTGAGCAGCATGCCGCGCTGTAGGCCGTGCGTCGAGCGGATCAGCGCGACGCCCGGGACGCCCCGGCGGCGGACGTACGCGCGCGCGGCCGGGTCGTCGTCGGCGTGGCCGGCGGGGGCGGCGTCCCCCGTGAACGGGGGGACGAGGTCGGGCGAGGTCATCGCCGGCGAGGCCGAGGCGCTCATGGCTAGTACCTCACCCTCGGGTCGACGAGCGCGTTCACCAGGTCGATCAGGAAGCTCATCGCCGCGACCACGATCGCGATGAACGTGACGATTCCCTGGACGGCGACGAAGTCGCGCTGCAGGAGGTACTGGCTGAGCCAGTAGCCCAGCCCCTGCCATTCGAAGCTGGTCTCGGTGAGGATCGCCCCGCCGAGCATCATCGCGATCTGCATGCCCATCACCGTGACGACGGGGATCAGCGCGTTGCGGAACGCGTGCTGCGAGACGACCTTGCTCTCGGCGACGCCCCGCGCCCGGGCGGCCGTGACGTAATCGGCGCGCAGCGTCTGCAGCAGGTTGATGCGGACCATGCGGATGAACACCCCGGCGGTGAGCAGGCCGAGCGCCAGCCCGGGCAGGATCGCGTGCTTGAGGACGTCCAGGATGTAGCCCGGATCGCCGTACTGGATCGCGTTGAGGATGTAGACGTGGGTGTTCAGCTTGACGTTGTTCTCCAGGATGGTCTGGACGGGGATGCTCGCACGCCCCGAGATCGGCAGCCACCCGAGCTTGATCGCGAACACCAGCTTCAGGACGAGCGCGACGAAGAACACCGGTGCCGCGTAGAACAGCACCGCGAACGCCCGGATGGACACGTCCGGCCACTTGTTGTAGTGGCGGGCGGCGAGCCGTCCGAGCGGGATGCCGACGAGGAACGCGACGACGAGCGCCCAGAACACCAGCTCCAAGGTGGCCGGCCCGTACATGACGAGGACGGACGACACGGTCTGGTTCTTCATCGTCACGCCGAAGTCGCCGTGGAGGACCTGGGCGAGGAAACGTCCGTACTGGACGACGATCGGGTCGTTGTAGCCGGCCGCCTGCTTGCGGGCCTCGATCTGGTCGGGTGGGAGGCGTCCGCCGAGGGCGGCGGTGATCGGGTCGCCGATGACCCGCAGGAAGAAGAAGACGATGGTGACGAGGATCCAGACGGTGGGGATGACCAGCACGAGCCGGAGCAGCAGGTACTTCAGCAGTGCCCGGCCACTCGATTGTTGCTT
>WQUE01000332.1 GCA_009785885.1 Actinomycetes bacterium | reverse complement strand
TGGTAGGTGCCAACCGGCGAGGTCGCACCCCACTGCGGGGTGCCCGAGATCACCCCGTCCGGCGACAGCGTGAACCCGTCGGGCAGGGCGCCGCCGACGAGGCTCCAGGTGATCGGCGTGTCGCCCGTGGCGGCCAGGCTCGCCTGGTACGGCACCTCAGGCGCGGAGTCCGGCAGCGAGGTGGTGGTGATCACCGGTGCCGTGGCCACCCAGGTGGCAACCACTATCACGTTCCTGGCCGGCATCGTGAACGTCGTCGACGCGCTCGACGAGTCCGCGAGGGTCACATCACCAGACGTCCAAGCCTTGAACTTCAGGCCGGCGGGTGGCGTGCCGACGCCAATCGACACCATCGTCCCCACCGCGTAGCTGCCGCTTCCGGACGCGCCGGAGCCGGCGCTCAGCGTCACAGTGAACTGGGTCGTCGACGGCACGATGGTCACCGGGGAGGAACCCGACAAGGTGGTGTCAATCGTGGAGGTCGCCGTCACCGTGACGGCACTGGCGGTCTCGTCCGCGCCGATCGCCAGCAGGCCGTCCGGGGTGATCGACGTGCTGGGGCTCGTCGCGCCGGACACGCGCCACGTCACCGCTTGTGGGACGACGTTCACGCCTGTGACCACCGCCGTGAACTGTTGGGAGGAGCCCGGCCACAGGGCAGCCGAAGGCGGCGAAACCACAACGCCGGTGACCGTCAGGGTGAACGTGACGACGGCGTCTGGCGGGGCGCCGTTGGACGCCGTCAGTGTCACCGGGTAGGTGCCAGGCGCCAGACCAGCGGCGATGTCGAGTTTCTTGGTGGTGCCGTTCCAGGTGATCTTCGCGTCCCCGGCAGTCTTGGTCACCGTCACCGGGGGCGGGCCGCTCACCACGAACGCATCCGACGTGGTCGCGGCGTAGCCCGCCCTCAGGATCATCCCCGTCGGGCCCGTGATCGTGGGCGTCAGCGACTCCGCCACCGTGAGCGTGAAATCGAGCGTCGCATCCGGAGACACGCCATTGCTGGCTGTCAACTGCACCGGGTACGAACCGACCGCGAGACCGGGCGCGATGTCCAGTCGCTTCGTGGTGTCGTTCCAGGCGATCTTCGGGTCGCCTGTCATCGTCACCACCACCGGGTCGGTGCCGTACACCTTGAACGTGTTGGTCGACGTGGTGTCGTAGCCCGCCAGCAGCGTCACGGATGTCGGCCCGCCGATGCCCGGCGCGACGGGTGCACTCGTCACCGTCAGCGTGAAATAGACCCCCATACCTTGGCCCGCGTCGTCCTCCGCGTAGATCATGCCCCAGTACGTGCCGACCGGCAGGCCATCGTCCACCTCGATGCACTTGGTTGAATCGTTCCAGGTGAGACCGCCCGTCATGCCAGTGAAGTCCACGACGGATGGGTTGCCGGTGAACGTGTACGGCGCAGTCGCCTGGCCGGGCGGGTAGCCCTCGGTGAGGGTCATGGTGGTCGGTCCGACAACCCCAGGCCAAGCGGACGCCGCGACGAGCGACAGGGTCAGGAGCTTCGTATCGCTGCCGAAACGGTTCGTCGCCGTCACACCGATATGATACGTGCCCGCTGCTGTCGCGAAGCCCGAGATGACGCCCGTCGAGGCGTCGAGCGACCAGTCATCCGGCAAGACGCCGCTGGTGAGAGCCCAGGTGATCGGCGTCGTGCCGGTCGCGGCCAGCGTGGCCGAATAAGGCGACATGAACGAGTTGATGTCAACGTTGGCGTCGCGCAACGACGTCGTTGTGATCATCGGCACCTCGATGACGACGACAGACTTCGTCGCCGTGTAGCTGCCCGCCGCGTCGGCGTACTGGGCCGCAATGGTGTACGTGCCATATCTCAGCGGTGTGAAGACGTCGTTGACGATGAGGCCCGACGACGACATATCCTGTGTGTCCCGCGTAACTGTATAGGTGACCTGCACCGGCCTCGGCTGGCCTGGCACCCCTGCGATGGTCGTCGTGAGGATCGGGGCGAGATCCATGCTTTCCCCGACCTTCATGGACGTGCCGCCGGCCAACTCGAGCGATCCATGATTGATGTACGCGTAGTAGCTGCCCGGCTGGCTGGTCGACGCCGCGGATGTGGCGCTGCCCGTGTATTGCGCGGTGATCGAATAGTGGCCGGGTATATCCGGCGCCCAGGTGGTGGTCGCCACGCCCGAACTGTCGAGGTTGGCGTTCAGGCGCGATACGGTACCGGTGTCGGTATTGGTCATGATGAACGTGACCGACCCGCTCGGGGTGATCGAGTGTCCGCTGTTGTCGCTCACAGCGGCCCTGAGCGTGACCGGGTCGCCGGTCACCCAACCGCCGACGAGCGATGTGTCGGGCAGCGTGAAGGTTCCGTTAGGGATGGACGCGAAAGTGGCCGGGTCGAAGTCGGGTAGCGGTACACCGTCGACGCTGTACGACCACGAGCCGACGACGACCAGATTGCCGACGGCGGTGCCGTCCAACCAGTACAGGTCGTAGTCGCCCAGGGCCGCGTAATACGCCGTGTGAGTGCCGTCGGTGAACGAGGTGTAGGCGTCAGTTGTCAGTTGGCTCGTGACGGCGAGCGGTGCGGTCCCCGGGGTTCCCGGGGTGTTCGGCACGTCGAAGCGGATCGTGGTCATGGCGCCGTTCGATGTGAGGAAGTACATGTAGCCGGGGGTGGTGTGTACCTCCCCGGGGCCGCCGCCGTAGTCGCAGGAGCCGCAGAAGTATCGGAGCTTGTCGAGCATGACCGAGTAGAGGGTGTTCCCCCATTGGGTGTAGTCGTAGACCACGAGGGAGTAGCCGAAGGTCTGGGCGGTTCCGGTGCCGTCGGTGGGGGCGCCGTCGAAGATGGCCGCCAACACCCCCGTGTCGCTCGAATCGGAGGCCTTCAGTAGTTTCGCGCTGGAGGTGACCGGCGTCGGAGGCTGCGTCAGCGTGACGGGGTCTTGTGGCGTGCCCGTGGGGCTGGCGCTCGCGGCGGCGGCCTTGACGGCCGGCAGATCCGCCGGGTCGATGACGAGGAAGCGTACC
>WQUE01000331.1 GCA_009785885.1 Actinomycetes bacterium | reverse complement strand
CCTACGCCGGCAGGCGCATGAGCATGATCACGTGCTTGTAGTCCATGCGCGGGTCGCCGTCGGCGTCGTCCACGCCCTGCACCAGGCACGGCTGGCCGGGCCCGGTGAAGGAGAAATGCACGTACGGCGCATCGAGCGCGCCCAGCGCGTCGGCCAGGTAGTGCGGGTTGAACCCGGCGGCCTCGAGCCCCAGCTCCCCGCCGGCGTGGTTGGTTACGACGGCCTCCAACACCTCGGACGCCTGTGCCTGGTCGCCGGTCGCAGCGTCGAGCGCGATCTGCTCGTCGGTGATGAGCATGCGCAGCGGCGTGTTGCGTTCCGCGACGAGGGCGACGCGACGGACGGCCGCGAGCAGGTCGTCCGTCTTCACCCGCACGGACACGTTTGCGACGACATCGAGCAGGTGGCGGAACTTGGGGAACTCCCCGTCGAGCAGCCGCGTGGTCAACTGGCGCCGCCCGGCCGCACCCTCGCCGGCGAAGCCGATGAGGCCGTCCCCGATCCCGGAGCCGGCCAGGCTGATCGTGATCTCCTCCCCGGACGCCATCGACCGGGCCGCTTCGTTCAACACACGTCCGGGCACGATCGCCGCGCCCTGCACGTTCTTCTCCGCCGGTGCCCACGTCAGTTCGCGCAGCGCCATCCGGTACCGGTCCGTCGCGAGCAGCGACAGCGTGTCGCCCTCGATCTCCACGCGCACGCCCGTGTAGATCGCAAGCAGCTCGTCCCGCCCGGCGGCCACCACGACCTGCCCCACGGCCTTCGCGAACAGCTCCGGGGGGACGGTGCCCGTCGAGGACGGCATCGCCGGCAGCTCCGGATAGTCGCCGACCGGCAGCATCTGCAGCGTGAACCGCGCCGGGCCGCACGTCAGCTCGGCCTTCGTCTCGTCCGTGTCGATGTTCACCGGCTCGTTCGGCAGGTTGCGGGCGATCTCCGCCAGTAACTTGCCGCTGACCAGGGCTTTCCCTTCGTCGAACACGGTGGCGGCGACGAACACGCGGGCGCTCGTCTCGTAGTCGAAGCTGGAGAGCGTCACCCCGTCGCCGGCGGCTTCGATCAGCAGACCGCCCAGGATCGGAACGCTCGGCCGGTTGGGCAGGCTACGCGCCGCCCACGCCACGGCTTCGGCCATCGCGTCACGTTCGATGCGGATCTTCATCTGGTACCACCTCGCCCTTGTCGGTCCATTCCGTTCGATCATATCGGCTCAACGTGACAACATGGTGCCCGCACCGCCACGCATCCACACCACCGGCTTGGGATGATGGAGGGACGTGTCTGAATCCCGTCGTCGTCGTAGCTTCTGTGGATCGTGGGGACGGTGCCCATCGGCGCTCGTCACGACCTCGAATCGCAGCTCGGCGGCGTGTGGATGGACGGTGGATCGTCTGGGGACGCCTGGGGACGGACGCCGGCGCCGTCCCGCCCGTGCACACCCGCGCCCACAGCGGCAGCGGTGTTGTCCCACCGGCGTCCACAGGGCGTCATCGGGCGCTCAGCCCTGTTGGGCCTGCTTGATGCGGGCGGTGACGTTGCTCACCTGGTCGTAGGTGCTGCGGCGCTCGCGCATCAGTTCCTTGATCTTGCGGTACGCGTGCATCGCCGTGGTGTGGTCGCGGCCGCCGAACTCCTGCCCGATGCGCGGCCAGGACAGGTCGGCGAGCGTCCGTGTCAGGTACATCGCGATCTGGCGGGCGTTCACTAACTGCTGGGTGCGTGACGTCCCGATGATGTCGTCGGGCGTCAAGCCGAAGAACGCGGCGGTCTCGGCGATGATCGTCGCCGCGGTGATCTGGGTTTGCGTCTCGTCGGGGACGAGGTCGCGCAGCAGCGACTCGGCCATGTCCCGGTCGGGGGTCGTACGGTTCAGGCTGGCGTAGGCGGTCACTTTGAGCAGCGCTCCCTCGAGTTCGCGGATGTTGGTGGGTATCTTCTCGGCGATGAGTTCCAGGACGTCCTGGGGCACCTGAAGCCGTTCCGTCGCCGACTTGCGGACGAGGATCGCGATGCGGGTCTCCAGATCGGCCGGCTGCATGTCGGTGATCAGGCCCCACTCGAACCGGGAGCGCAGCCGCATTTCCAGCTGTTCCAGGGCCTTCGGCGGCCGGTCGCACGTCATCACGATCTGCTTGGACGCGTTGTGCAGCGTGTTGAACGTGTGGAAGAACTCCTCCTGCGTGCCGATCTTCGACTCCAGGAACTGGATGTCGTCCAGTAGCAGCACGTCCAGGTCGCGGTACGTCGAGCGGAACTCGGCCATCTTCTTGTCGGAGATCGCGTTGATGAACGCGTTCGTCATCTCCTCCGTGCTGACGTACCGGACGGTCAGCTGCGGGTAGTACGCGATCACGTAGTGGCCGATCGCGTGCAGCAGGTGCGTCTTCCCCAGCCCGGACGGCCCGTAGATCAGCAGCGGGTTGTACGCCTTGCCGGGCGACTCGGCGACCGCCTCCGCGGCGGCGTGCGCGAAGCGGTTGGACGGGCCGATCACGAAGTTCTCGAACGTGTACCGCGGGTTCAGCCGCGTCTCGGCGATCGCGACCGCGGACGGGGTGACCGGTGTCGCGGCACGGGTCGGCGTCGGCGGTGCGGCGGGCTCGTCGGGGGCCGGTTCCGAATCGTCCAGGCCCCGTCCGAGGTTGAGTTCGAAGCCCGGCTCGACGCTCACGACCAGTTTCATCGGCTTGACGAAGAAGTCGGACAGGGCGTCCTCGACGTCGGGACGGAGGCGGTCCTCCAGGCGCTGCTTGTGGAAGTCGCTCGGGGTGGCGACGATCACGTACGCGTCGCTCATCGCGATCGGCTTCGCCGCCCGCAGCCACTTCGCGGCGATCGGGCCGGAGCAGGCGATGACGTGCTCCCAGGCTTCGGACAGCGCGGCGTCGGCGAGGGCCGTTTCGGAGTGGTCCATCGTTTGCCCTTCTCACCAGGCGCTGCTCGGATGGCGCCGGGTGCCTCACGTTGCTGGCCGCGCACGCGGTGTCGACGTGATGCGAGGCTGCGACAACCGTA
>WQUE01000330.1 GCA_009785885.1 Actinomycetes bacterium | reverse complement strand
TTCCAGGTGATATTGCCGTACCAAAGCTCGCCACCCCGGTTCATACGTTTGGTGGAACTGGACCGCGAAGAACGGCTGCACATCGTTCGGTGACAAGATTGACATGCAACCGGAGGTCGGGGGGGCCAGCAGTGCCAGCTGGCAGACGTGCCAGGGGCGCGTCCTTTGGGATCTCTGCTCGGCCGTGAGGGTACAGCAGCACGCCCCCGGCTACATCGGGTAGGTCAACTGGATTGGAGGGTGAGCAGATCGTCGGTTCTCCTGGTGACGGTCCGTCGGGCGCCAGAGCTCGACGGGCCGTCACCGTGTCGGAACCTGGCGTGGTGGCGCCGCAGCCCATGGCCGAGACCCCCGCAGTGTTGGACGTGGCGAACGTGTCCTACCGCTACTCGCCCGATGCGGCCTGGGCCGTCCGTCAAGTGGCGCTGCAGGTGGCGCCGGGTGAGAGCGTGGCGTTGATGGGGCCAAGCGGGTGCGGCAAGTCGACGCTCCTCCTGCTGTGCGCCGGCGTCTTGGGGCTGACCGACGGCTCGATCACCGTGTGCGGTCAGCAGCTGGCGGGGATGTCCGCCAATCAGCGTGCCGATCTGCGCCGCAGCGGCGTCGGTCTGGTGTTCCAGTTCGGCGAGCTGATCGCCGAGTTGTCGCTCCTCGACAATGTGGCACTCGTGGCCGAGTTGTCGGGGGCGAGCCGGGCGCAGGCACTCGAGATGGCGTCGGCCATCCTGAAGAGGGTCGGGCTGACGGACGTCGCCCATGCCAAGCCGGGTGCGGTGAGTGGCGGTCAGGCACAGCGCTGCGCCGTCGCGCGGGCCGTGGTGCACCAGCCGAGGCTGGTGCTTGCTGACGAGCCCACCGGCGCGCTGGACCGCCGCAACGCGCAGAACGTGCTCGAGCTTCTGGGCGCGCTGTGTCGGGAGCGCAATGCCGCGCTGTTGGTGGCCACGCATGACCCGGCCACAGCCGAGACGTGTACGCGCCGTCTGGCGATGCTGGACGGACGGGTCTAGCAATGGCGCGATACCGGGGCCGGCGGATCGCTGCTCGTCTGGCGGCCCGCATGGTCTGGCCGCGATCAAAGCTGGAGTGGGTGGCCGCCGCGCTCAACGTCATGGCCGCAGCCGTCGCGGTCGTCGGCCTGTGCGCCGGGCTGGGCGTCGTCGGAGAGCTGTTCCATCGTGACGCGGCAGTCGTCGCGCGTGAGCCGGTGCTGGCGCGGAGTGGTCCATTCGTCTGCCCCATCGCGCAGAACACGCAGTCGGGCGCCCTGGAGGTGATCCGGTTCGGCCCGAACGCCACCGGCCGGGATGCGCCTCCCGGCGCACCCTGGCCGGCCGAGGGGACGGCCTGGGTGTCGCCGCGGCTCGCGCAGGAGTTGCGTTCCGATCCGCTGTCGCAGGCGCTGGTACCCGGAAAGGTGGCGGGCACGATCGGACGGTCGGCGCTGGTCGGACCGGACGATCTGCTCGCCTATGTCGGGGTTTCGAATGCGGTCGCGGAAAGCAGTCCGTGCCTCGCCGTTGCGGGATTCGGCGCGACGGGCGTCGATGCGACCGGCGTCTCGCTGCCGATTCAGACTGTCAGCATCGTGACGGTGGTCGCGCTGGCCGGCCTCGGGCTGGGCTTGGCGGTGCTGCTGGCCGCCGCAGCCACGTTGACCGCCGCGGCACGGGAACGGCGGCTTGCCGCCGCCGTTCTCATAGGGTTGCGCCCTGCGTCGCTGGGCGACATCGGTGCCCTCAACGCGGCCGTGCTGGCGTTGATCGGGGTTGCCGTCGGCACGGCGCTGACCTGGCCGGCATCGTGGGTGCTCGGCCACATGACAACGTTCGGCGTGCGCCACTGGTCCACGGTCGCGCTGCTGCCCTGGCAGGCGCGCGTCGCCGTCGGTGCTGGCGTTGTGATCGCCGGTGCTCTCCTGGGCCGGCGCAGCGTGGGGAGGGACGTCTGGGCGATCCGGCGCCGGGCCGGCGAACGCCCCAAGAGTTTGTGGCGTCTTGCGCCCATGGTGATCGCCCTGGTTGTGCTTGTCTACCTCGTCGTAACCAATCTGGACATCGGTTCGCAACACGTCAATGGAATGTCAGGCGCTTCGACGATTGCGCTCCTCGTGGTTGTCGGCGTGGCCGCGATCGGTTTTGTGGTTGCGCAGCCAGCCATCATGTCGATGTTGGGGCCGCTGTTCGCGCAGGCACCGATGGCGCCGCGGCTGGCGGTGGCCCGCGTGGCGCACCACGCGGCGAGTGCGCGTCTGGTGTCGGCCAGCCTGGCGGTTGGTCTCCTGGGACTCGGCGTCTCGGTCGGCATGGCAGCGGATCTGGGGGCGCGCACCCGCTACGCGACGGGATCACCCGGTATCGCCGTGGTCGACCTCCCGCCCAGGGTCGCGTGGGCGGAGGCAGGGGCGTTCGACACGGCCTTGCAGCAGGTGTTCCAGGCGGACACGCTTGTCTGGGTGTCGGCCAGGCATGTCGGCCTCCCACCGGCGGACGATCCGGCCGCACGCCCGCCGCAGGTTGACACGACGCCCTTCACCGTGACCGACTTTGGCCAGGTCGACGACACATGCGAAGTGCAGGCCGCCATGGCCTGGTCTGACGCCTCCGCCGTGGCGGCGTCCGCGGCGAAGGGCTGGCAGAGCACGGCGGAGTTCCCCTACTTCATCACCGGCCTGAACCAGGCGGGTGACGGGGACAACCAACTGCAGATGGCGGTCGCATCGTTCGGTCTGGTCCTCGGCGTGGCTGGTGCGTGCCTGGCCTTGGGTGTTGCGCTGATCGGTATGCAGGTGCGCCGCGATGACGCGGACGCCGCGCTGCTGGCCCTGGGCGTGAGTCATGGGAGGTTGAGCGCGGTGCGCGCCTGGGAAGCGGCCTTCGCGGTGCTGCCGATGGCTCTCGTGGCCATGCTGTTCGCCAGTCTGGTCGCCGTGGCGATGCAGCACGTGGACAACACGAGCCTTCGCATCCAGTGGAGCATGCTCATTCCGATTGTGGCGGTGCCACTGGCCGTGAC
>WQUE01000329.1 GCA_009785885.1 Actinomycetes bacterium | reverse complement strand
GGGGCGACGAGCTCGTCGCCTATTTGGACGTCGTCGCGGGGTACGCCGACGGGCACACGTGGTACATCGGGCTGCTGCTGATCGCCGCGACCGAGCGCGGCCAACACCTGGGGGCGGCGCTCGCCGGTGCCACCGGACGGGCCGCCGCATGCGCGGGCGCCACCCGGTTGATGATGGGCGTGTACGACACGAACGCTCCCGCCCGGGCGTTCTGGACGCGGTGCGGGTTCTCCCCGGACGGGCACGTCCCGGACTACGTGAACCGCGGCGGGCAGATTCAGCCGGTCACCCGGTTCGCCAAGGCGCTCATCCCGCCCGGCGCTCCCGCCAGTACTTCGGAATCCGGTTGTAGAACGTGAGCGTCGCCCAGAAGCGCTGACGCCACCCGTCCCGGGCGTACCACAAGGGGAAACTCCACTTGCCGGTCCGCATCAGCCGCATCGCCCGGCCGACCTGGGCACGGTCGCCCACCGTCCGCCGGATGACGTACGCCGGCAGGCAGCTGAACAGGTGCTCCTCGTCCACGACGACCATGGTCTTGGGCGCGGGGCGGTGCAGGACCAGGTCGTCGACGAGCCAGGAGACGACGTTCGTCCCGGCGCCGGTGACGTAGTAGTTCGAGCGCCCCAGCCGCGTGTTCACCTCGAAGAACCGGTACGTGCCGTCGCGGGGGTCGTACTTGATGTCGAAGTTCGCGAACCCGTGATAGCCCCAGTCCTTCATCAGGCGGGCCGCCTGGGCGACGACGGCGTCGCTACGCTCGTTGACGATCACGATGGGGTTGCCGATCGCCATGATGCCGTGGTCCTCCTGCAGCACCCGGCCGAACGCGGCCAGCGTCACCTCGCCCGACTCGTCGCCGTAGCACGTCAGGACGCGCATGTTGTCGTCCCCGCCCGGGATGAAGTCTTGCACGATCAACTGCTTGTCATAGGTCGACGCCTGGAGGTGGGCGAAGATCGTGCGCAGTTCGTCCGCGCTCTTCACGATGAACGCCTTTTTCTTGCCGGGGAACGAGGCGTAGTGGTAGCGCGCGGTGTTGGACGGCTTGGCGACCACGGGATAGGTGAAGTCGTCCGCCGGGATCACCACCGTGGGATCGGCGCAGTCGAACACCCACGTCGTCGGATAGTCGACGCCCAGCCGGGCGCAGTCGGCGTAGAACTCGTCCTTCAGGGTGATGCGGTCGAGCAGGTCGAAGTCGATGTACGGGACGAGGTAGCCCGCCTGCTCGAGTTCGCCCTTGTGGCGGGACAGATGGCGGATGTACCAGTCGCCACAGCCCAGGACGATCAGCTGCTTGGCGCCGCCGAGGTCGCGCGCCAGCCCGACGAGGGTCTCGATGAGCCTGTCCTCGTCCTCCAGGGCGGGGACGGTGCGGTGGTCGATGAACCGGCTGGACGACACGTACTTGATGTCGTTGGTGGACAGCGAGATGCTGGTGATCCCGTAGGCCTCGTGGAACGCCCGTGCCAGCGAGTACGCGGCGATGTCGGCCCCGAGGATCACGGGCTGCAGCGTGCCGGCAGCCATGGGCGGCCCCTCTCTGTCGAAAGATGCGCGGTCGGCCGCTACCCTACCCGCTGGGGTGGCTTGAGATAATGGCGGACATGGCTCTAGACGGATGGCACTCGCCGGTGGTCGGCGTCCTCGGGGGACTCGGGCCCGCCGCGACGGTGAGTTTCCTCGACCAGCTCGTGCGGTTCACCGAC
Organism: Actinomycetes bacterium; assembly: GCA_009785885.1. Taxonomy (GTDB): domain Bacteria; phylum Actinomycetota; class Actinomycetes; order Propionibacteriales; family Propionibacteriaceae; genus WRGV01. The sequence goes on along the minus strand of WQUE01000329.1, from coordinate 1,304 downwards.
GCCGCGACCGATCAGGACAACCTCGACGCAATCGTGCTGCAGCACTCGTCCACACCCGACCGGACGCAGGCCATCCTGCACGGGGCGCCCAGCCCGGCCCCCTCCCTGGTCGCCGACGTGAAGCGGCTGGAGGCGGCCGGGGCCGACTTCTGGGTGCTGACGTGCAACACCGCCCACTTCTTCCTCGACGACATCGCCGGGGCGGTCGGGATCCCCGGGGTGTCGATCGTCCAGGCCACGGCGCAGGCCGCCGTGACGCGGGCCGCCGGAGGGCCCATCGCCGTGTTCGCCACCGAGGGCACCACCGCCACCGGGGTGTACCGGCACGAGATCGAGCAGTTGGGCGGGGTCGTCTCGCCGATCGCGCCGGACGTCCAGGCGGCGCTCACCCGCATCATCTACGACCAGGTGAAGGCGGGCCGGCCCGGCGATGTGGGGTTGCTCGAGCGCTGCATCGCCGACACGCTCGCGGCCGGGGCGCATGTCATCGCCCTCGGTTGTACGGAGCTGTCCGTCGTGTACGACGCCGCCGGCCTCGACACCCGTCCCGAACTCGTCGACTCCCTGCGCTGCCTCGCGCTCGCGACCATCCAGCGGGCCGGCCGGCGCGTGCGGGTGTGAGCGGCGATGATCAGCCGCCGCATCCATTCAGCCGCACCGGGGATCATCAGTCCGATAGCCGGAAGGGCTGTTCAGGTACGGCTGGTTCAGCTTGCAGGGGCCGCTACCGGCTGACGAGATCAGCCAGTCGGACGAGTCTGCCGCGCCGGACGAACCCGACCCCCCCCGAGGTCCACACGGCAACCAACGCCTTCCATCCCCACGCCGTCCCCTGCGCCGCAGGCCGAGCCGGGGCGAACACCACCACAGTGTCGCTGGTCGGCCCGTTGGTCGTGAACACGTCGTACGGGCCGTCGTACGGAAGACCGACCGCGCTGGTTTCGACCGCCCGCAGCGTCACACCGACCAGACTCGCCAGGGTCGTCCACTGCTTGTCGCTGATCCCGTTTCGCGTCGTCTGGTCATCGCCGAGGGACCCCGCGGTTGCCGTCCACATGTCAGACCCCGAATAAGGTTGCGCACCCGGATGAGTGTTCACAATCGCGAGCGGGCGCAGTCGTGCCCGTGATTGTGAACGCTTGTCCGCCGGTCTTGGCCGCCCCGAGCCCGATGAGCGTTCACAATCGCAGGCGGGCACTCCGGGGCCCGTGATTGTGAACGCTTGTCCGGTGAGGCCCCGGGTCGGGCCGACTTCCACGAACTGGCTCAGAACTGGCTCAGAAGCGGAGAACCGCAAACAGCAG
>WQUE01000328.1 GCA_009785885.1 Actinomycetes bacterium | reverse complement strand
TCAGCCAGTAGCCGCCGTCGCCGTGCCGCACCGACAGGCGCACCGGGGCGTGCCCCGTCCCCTCGCCCACGACCTGGGCCACGCTGCCGTACGGCGGACGGCCGAACCGTCGCAGCGAGGCGACCAGCAGGTGGGCCGCCGGGCCGGCCAGCCGGGGTGACACCAGGGTCATCGCCATCGCCGCCGGCATGACGAGCCAGTCGCTGACCGGGTTGAACCCGGCCATGAGAAGGGTGGCGTCGGTCAGGCCGGGCAGGCGCTCCGGCAGACGGCGCAGTTCCTCCAGGCCCATCGGGGCGCACGCGCGTCGCCCGAACGGCGTCCCGAAGTCGACCGTCGTGGCCCGCCACCAGGGCAGCGTGCGCCATTCCCTGTTGACAAGGCCGGACGCGTCGTACGCGGTCAGCTCGCGGGTGAACTCGACCATGGCTTCGGCGGAGAACTCGTAGCCAGCCCAGTCGGCGGCGATGAGTTGCGCCACCCGGGCCCGCGCGAGGACGTCGAACCGGGACGCGACCGCCCGGACGAGCACGGCCGCCAGCCCCGGGTGCAGCCCCGCGCCGGTCACGACGCACCGCCGCTCGGCGGCGATCCGCGGGGCATGAGACGCGAGGACGTCCCCCTTCGCGCGGCCGTCCAGCAGGACGTCGATCCAGTCGGCTCCGGCATCCAGGACCGTCGCCAGGACGACGTCCAGGCGGTCAAGCACGGGCGCCGTGACGACGACCACGCCGACGCCGCGCAGCGCCGTCCCGAACTCGTCCCGGCGCGTGGCGTCCGCGCGTCGCACCTCGGCCCGTCCCGGATCGGGCAGCCCCGCCCGGAGGCGCTCCAGCGGCTCCGGCCGCCGGCCCAGCAGCACCAGTCGCGCGTCCGCGTGCTCGGCGAGCAACCGCGTGACCAGGCGTCCCGTCTCCCCCGACGCCCCGAGCACCCCCACCGTCGCCGTCATCTGGTCAGCCTACCGCCGGGTCACGCCGCCCGGGGGCGTCCCGGCGAACGACCGACGTCGGTCGTCACGCCGGGACGGGCACCGGGGTGAGGGTCACGGCCAGGTTCGGCTCCAGGGCCGGGTCGGGCATGACGTAGGCCGACCAGACGCCGCTGTTGCCCGACGTGGACGACTCCGGATCGCCCAGCAGGTTGGTGCCGTCGCCGGACGCCGTCGTGGTGTACGTCGGCGGCGTGACGCTCTCGACCAGGCACCACGCGTCCGTCTGCGTGCCGGGCGCATTCCCGGTGGCGGCCAGGCCGCTCACCGACACGGGCGCCGGGTACGTCTGCGCCGTGGCGGCCTCGGCGACCGTGCAGGGCGCCGTGTCGTCCACGGGGAAGAACACCGCCGTCGTGCCCGGCAGGCCGAACACCGTGCCGCTCTGCGGTGTGGCGATGTCGATGCTGTAGTCCATTCCGTACCCCGCCGACGCCAGCAGGGTGACGTCGAAGGGGACGGCGACCGCGAACGTCCCGTTGCCGTCCGGGCCGTCGTCGACGAGGGTCGTCGCCTCGGCCTCCCCGATCGTGAACTGCACGGTGTCCGCGCTGCCGGTGGCGATGTCGGACACGTCGTCCTTCGTCACGGCGAAACCGGCCATGGCGCGGGCCGGCGCGAGGTCGGCCGTGGCGCCCTGCGCCGCCCACAGCGCCAGGGCTGCGGTCGTGAGGGTCGCGGTGGCGAGGGCCACGACGCCGGTGGCCAACCAGACCGAGTGTCTACGCCTGCCCATCGGTCGCCTCCCCCGGAGCCGGGCAGGCGGCGGTGAAGCCGGTGCCGCAGCGGACCTGGTCGGCGGTGACCGTCATCATCCCCAGGTTGAGCGGCGTGGCGGACGGGCTGGGACTCGCCGTGGGGTCCACCCAGTCCAGATCGCCCGCCGGCAGGCCCACCGTGACCACGACGACCCACTGCGTCACGTCCAGGTCGGGCAGGACCAGCGCCTGATCGAGGGTGGCCTCCCCCGACGCCGGGGCCACCTGGACGTCGCCGGCCGCCTGGGGGTCGTACGCCTCCAGGTGCCAGGTGCCGGTCGAGCCGCCGGGCAGGCCCGGCAGGACGACGGACAGCGCAACACTCAGGTTGTCGCCGCTCGTCACCGTCTCGATCGCCTGCCGCAGCACCAGGCTCTGCCCGGGCGCGAGGAGGAAGGAGCCCAGCTCGGTGGCATTCCCGGATGCGGCCTGCTCGGGGCACACCCACGACAGGGGGCCGTCCAGGGTGAGGCTCAGATCGCCGGCCGTGAACGTGGCGCTGCCGATCGGCGCGTTGGCGTGCCAGGAGGCCGCGGCCATGCCCCCGCCCGTCGACAGCACCACCGCGGCCACCAGCCCGGCCATCCAGCGCCACAGGCGGCGCGGTCGCATCAGGACGCTCATGGGTCGATCACCGCCGGACCGGCGGCACACCCCACGGGCGTGTTCAGGTACAGCACCGGGATCGTGCAGACCGCACCGAGCTGGTCGTCGACGATGTCGACGCCGTTCAGGCCGACATCCGCCGACCCGCCCACGGGCGTGCCGCCGGGCGCGTACACGTACGTCACGGTGTACGTCCAGGCGACCGCCGTGCCCGGTGCGATGACCGCGGTGTCGAGAATCTCCGTGGCTCCGCCGTTGCCCTGGGCCATGAGCGCGTCGTACAGCGCCGTGCCCGTCAGGGCCGGAACGTCCGTCCAGGCCCGCGTGCCGATGACCAGCTCGCCCAGGGCCCGGTAGGTGTACGCGTCCTTGAAGGTCGCGTAGGACGTCCCGCCCACGGAGACATCGACGCTCACGACGCCGGTCTTGCTGGGGCTCAACGTCGAGGCGGGGGCGACGCAGGTGAGGGTGTTGTCGTCCGCCACCGTCACCGTGCCGCAGGCCGCGTTGCCGTTCAGGGTGACCGCGAGCGTCCCCTGGCCCGCCAGCCACAGCAACCCGGTGCCGGTCAGCGTCAGGGTGTTGCCGCCCTGGAGGGGGCCGTCCTTGGTCACAAGTGTCGTGACCGAGCCCCCCGTGCACGACGGATCGCCGGCGCCCGACAG
>WQUE01000327.1 GCA_009785885.1 Actinomycetes bacterium | reverse complement strand
GCGACGGCGCGCAGCATGGCGGCGGTCTTCTCCGCATGCTTCGGATCGGGGTAGCGTCCCTTGCGGTAGCCGTTGCCGATCGCATCGAGCAGCTTGATGAGGTCCTCGAACATGACCGCCAGCTGCTCGGGCTTCTTCCGCGCCGCCTTCGACAACGACGCGGGGGTTTCGACCACGGTCAGCGACAGGGCCTGTTCGCCGCGCCGTCCCTCGACGACGCCGAACTCGACACGCTGGCCGGCGCGCAGCGCCGTCACGCCGGCGGGCAGGACGTTGGCGCGCACGTAGACGTCGCCGCCCTCGTCCTTGGCGATGAAGCCAAAGCCTTTCTCCGCGTCGTAGAAACGCACCTTGCCACTGGGCACCAGACACCTCACTTGTCGCTCGACCAGACCAGCCTACCCAGGTGGGCGCCACGGTGCCAGCACCACGCCTGGATCGGCGCCTACACTAGTGGCATGGCAGGCCCCGACGAATCGCGGGACGCCCCCAAGCGGGCGCCGCTCGGTTTCGCGATGCCCGACGGGTTGCACGCCGCGGACCTCGTCTACCGGGTGCCGGCCATCGCACCGGCCGCGCGCGAGCCGGTACCAGCCGGGTTCGCGGCGCCGGGCCAGCCCGTGCCGGACCTGGCGGCGCTGTCACCCACGCCGCCGGATGACCGCAATCCGTCCCAACCGTTCGGCGTCGGCTCCTTCGACGACGCCGTGGCCGCGCCGTGGGATCCCACCCGGCCGCTGCTGGTCACATCGGACCACCTGCACCCCGACGATGTCCCGACGACGGGCGCGGACGCCCGTCCCGACTACGCGCCGCCGACCGGGCGCCCGGTGCTGCCCGCACCACCGCCCCCCGCCTGGCACGCCGGGGGCTACCCCCAGGCCGTCACCGCACGACCGGCCGCGACCCCGGGACCCACGCAACCCGCCTCGGCCCGTCCCGATCCGCGGATGGGCCAGTTCGTCCGACCGGCCGGTCCGGGCGTGCCCCAGGCGGATCCCTACCAGGCGATGCACCAGCCCTACCCGCAGGCCCGTCCCAGCCCGGCTCCGTGGCAGACCGGGCCGTATCCCGCGCCGCCGGGCGGCACCACCGGGCGGCCCGCCGCGACGGTGAACTTCTGGATGGTGGCGGCCCTCGTGTGCGGCGCCCTGTTCGTCCACTGGGCGTTCCTGCTGTTGTGTGCCGCCTGGTTCATTGCGTTGGCCGCGCGCGGTCTCCGTCACGCCGTGACGGTTGCGTTCGGTATCTGCACGCCGATCGTGCTCGGTCTGTGGGGGCTCCTCTACCTCTTCCACTACGATCCGTTCGTGTCGGCGTCCGATCCGACCTACCAGATCGCGGCCCGGGTCGGTTGCGGGGTCATCCTCGTCGTCACGTTCGCCGACCACCTGCTGGACAAGTACGCACGCCACCGGCGCTGAGGTTCACGCCACCGCCGTCGACTGCGTGAACACGGCCTGCCAGTCGCGATCGTCGGCCCGCGTCCACACCGAGGACCGCAGGGCGCTCGTCCCACCCGAGCGTTCCCGCCAGCGCAGGAGCACCGCGTCGCTGCCCAGACGGCTCGCGCCGAGCAACTCCAAGTCGGGCGCCCGATCGGGCGGGACGGCGGTCAGCAGCCGCGGCCGGGTGTAGATGTGACCGCCGGCGTCGTAGAGCACGTAGTCGGGATGCAACAGTTCGCGCAAGCGCAGCGGGCTCCGGCGCACGGGATCGGACAGCAGGGCGCGCTCCCGTGCGGCCACCCCGTCGATGACCGGGTCGGGCCCGGAGTCCGCGCCGGTGCCGAACAGGTCGGGTTCGGGGAGGACGGGCATGGCGGGGCGCACGTCGAGACTGACCGACGGGATGGTCGAACCGGCGAATCCCGGACCGGCGGGGACGGGACGGTGCTCGGCGAAAGCCGTCGCGGCGGCACGGGCCCGCAGGTCGGCGGCCTCGTTGAGCCGATGCCCGGCGTGCCCCTTGACCCACTCGAACACCACGTCGCGACCCCGGATGGCCAGGTCGATGGCCTCCAGCAGGTCGCGGTTGAGCACCGGTTTGCCGTCGGCCTTGCGCCAGCCGCGCGCCTTCCACGCGGGCATCCACTTGGTCACCGCGTTGATGGCGTACTGGCTGTCGCACAGCACCCGCAGCGTCTCGTCGGCGGCGATCGCGGTCTGCCGCAGCAGATCGAGCACAGCCATGAGTTCGCCCATGTTGTTCGTGCCGAGGGGCCAGCCGCCGGCCGCCCACGTGTTCGGGTCGATGTACCAGGCCCAGCCGGCCGGGCCCGGGTTGGACAGGGACGAGCCGTCGGCCGCTGCGGTGATCATGGGCTCCATTGTGCCGTGCCGGTGCATCACGACGCGATGAGACCGGGGTCGTCCCGACGCTGCCCGGGCACGGTGGTGCCCCACGCCGGGCCGATGGGGCGCAAGTCCAGCGCCGCGGCGACATCGGTCGAGGCGGCCATCACGGCACCCAGCAGGTCCGCGTCGCCGCGCGCTGCCGGGTCGAGCCATTCGTCCCACAGGTCTGGTCGCAGGTACAGCGGCTCCCGGTCGTGGACGGCCGTCATCGCCCCCTGCGGGGTGCGCGTGATGATCGTGGCGGACAGCAGCCACCGCGCCGGGTCGTCGTCCGGCGCGCCGGGGACGCGCCACCACTCGTACAGGCCCGCAAGCGCCAGGACGCTGCCGTCCGCTGGGTGGATGTAGAAGCTCTGCCGGTCGCCGATGCGGCGCCGCTCGTAGAACCCGTCCGCCGGCACGATCGCCCGGCGCGCGGCGAACGCCCGCCGGTACATTCCCGATGTTGTCAGTTTCTCCGAGCGCGCGTTGAACGGCGTCGGGCCGGCGGCGAGCGAGGTGGCGTAGGACGGGACCAGCCCCCAGCGCGCGGCCACCAGATGTCGGGCCACGGGGGCCGAGGTGTCATCGGCTGTGGAATCTTTGCTTGTCGCTACCTCAATCGTGGCGGCATGGGACGGGCGGTCCACGACGATCCCGATGCGCTGCGTGGGGGCGATGTTGTACGACGGACCCGGCAGGTCGTCGCCGGCCTCGTCGATGCCGAACAGCGGCACCAACTCTGCCGTCGCCCGGGCCACCACGAACCGTCCGCACATGCCTCCACCCTACGCGGCCAGGCGGCGGGACCAGTCGGCCCACATCCGCTTGAGGTCCCACGCCTGTTCGGCCTGGACGCTGATGCCCCGGGCGCCGGTACGGCGGGTGCGGCCCTGGACCAGCAACAGCGGCACCCCGAACAGCACCGGCCCGGAACGGGCCTGGGCCTCGGTGAAGAATGCGCAGTCGGCCACGCCCGAGCCGTCGTCGAGGCTCAAGAACACGACCCGCTTGCCCGATTTCATCGGCGGGGTCTGGGTGGCCACGCGGATGCCCGCGACGAACACTCGGGTGTCGCTGCGCAGGTCCAGCAGCGCGGCGGCCGGAATGACACCCACCTCCTCCAGCAGCGGCCGGTAGCCCTCGATGATGTGGTCGTGCAGTTCGGCGGAGGTGGCGTCGAGGTCGGCGGCGGTCTGCTCCAGCGGCGTCGGGTCGGGGGTCCCGGACGGCATCAGCGGGGCGTCGTCGACGAACACCGGCAGGGGTGGGGCGTCCTCGCGCGCCGATGGGCGGTGTTTCGCAGCGACCAGCCGGCGGACGTACGCGATCACGTCTCCCCGGGTGTGCGCGGTCCGGGGCGGCCCATCGAGGTCGCGACAAGGTACGATTCCGTGCTCGTGCAAGGCGAGGCTGTCAAGGGCACCGATCGCGGCCAGGCGCGTGACCAGGGCACGGGACGGGGCGGCCCGCAGGTAGAAGTCGCTGATGGCATGGTAGGGCCGGCGGTCCAGGATGCGCCGGATCTCCACGCCGGTGATGCCGTGTACATCCCGCAGCGACAGCCGGATGCCGAGACCGGCCACATCCTGCTCGACGACGTAGTGGTCGGTGGAGACGTTCACGTCGATGGGAAGCAGCGGAACCCCGAGACGGCGGGCCTCGGTCATGAGCAGCCGGCGGGGGTACATGCCCGGGTCGTGCTCCAGGATGCCCGCGAGGAACTCGGCCGGGTAGTGGGCCTTCAGCCAGGCGGTCTGGTAGGTCGTCCAGGCGAACGCGGCGGCGTGGGCCTTGCAGAAGCCGAACGAGCCGAAGCCCTCCAGCACCGTCCAGATGCGGTCGATGTCGGCGCCCGAGAAGACGCGCTCCCCCGCCTCGTCGCGCCGGGCGGCCGTGCGGGTACGGAACGCGGCCTCGACCGCCGCCATGTCGTCGCCCATCGCGCGGCGAAGTTCGTCGGCCTGCGCGAGCCCCACCCCCATGCACTCGTGCAGGATCCGCAGCACCTGCTCGTGGTAGATGACGACGCCGTACGTGCCCGCAAGGATCGGGGCGAGGCGCGGGTGCGGGTAGCGGACGGGCACCAGGCCGAGCTTGCGTTCGATGAACGGGTTCACCATGTCGGCCTTCATCGGGCCGGGGCGGAACAGCGAGATGTCGGCGATCAGGTCCTCGAACTGGTCCGGCTGCATCTTGCCGACCAGTTCGCGCTGCCCGGGCGACTCGATCTGGAACACGCCGAGCGTGTGCGCGGAGCGGATCAGCGTGAACGTCGCCGGGTCGTCGCGGGGCAGGCCATCGAGATCGATGCGCCCGTCCGGGGCGACGTAGGGCGCATCGGGCGGCAGGCCCCCGGCCAGCGCCGCACGGGTCCCGTGGACGCGGACGATCTCCGCGTGGGCGTACGCCAGCGACGACTGCATCCGCACGCCCAGGATGTCGAGCTTGAGCAGGCCGAGGTCGTCGATGTCGTCCTTGTCGAACTGGGACATGTGGACGCCGGCGCCCGACGGTTGCACGGGCGTGAGGCTCAGCAGGCCCGCATCGGACAGGAGCACGCCGCATGGGTGCATGGACACGTGCCGGGGCAGCCGGTCGAGCCGTCCGGCCAGGTCGACGAGCAGGTCGAGCGACGGGTCGCCGCCGATCCTCTCGGACAGCTCGGCCAGCTCCGGGTGGTCGTCCAGGGCATCGCGGATGTCGGACGCGTTCAGCCGCCACAGCGAGCCGGCGAGGCGGCCAATCCGCTCCTCGTCCCAGCCGAGCGCCAGCCCGGCGTCGCGGGCCGCGCCCCGGGCCCGGTAGCGGTTCTGCATCGCAAGGAGCGCCACCCGGTGCTCACCGTAGCGGGCCACGACCGCCCGGTCGACATCGTGGCGGCGGGCCGCCTCCACGTCCAGGTCGATGTCGGGCAGCGTCGTGCGGGCCACGCCGCAGAACCGCTCGAACAGCAGGCCGTGCACCAGGGGGTCGACGCTGGAGATGCGCAGCAGGTAGTTGACGAGCGACCCGGCCCCCGATCCGCGCGCCTGCACGCGCACGCCCATGCCCCGGATCAGATCGGCCACGTCGGCCACCGTCAGGAAGTAGCCGGCGAAGCCGAAGCCGGCAATGACGCGCAGCTCCGCCTCGAGGCGGTCTTCCACGGCCCGGCGCGTCCCGGACGGGGCGTCGGGGTAGCGCCAGGCGATCGCCGCGCGGGCGCGGCCGGCCAGGATCGCCTGCGGGTCGCCCTGCAGGCCGAGCGCCTCCAGCTCGGGCACCTTCGGACGCCGCCAGCCGATGTCGCCGACCGGGTCGAGGACGCATCGTTCAGCTAACTCCTCGGTCGCGGCGCACAGCCGGTCGGCCTCGACCACCCCGAAGCCGGCATAGTCGGCGATCCGCCGGGCCAGCTGCCGCATCCGTGCGGGCGGTTTCAGCCACGCCTGGGCGTTCGGTTGGGCGACGGCCCGCCCCAGCGGCAGCAGTTGCGCGGCGGCGTCCAGCACGTCGCCCGTGACCGCGTCGTCGGGACGCAGGTAGCGCACCTGGTTGGTCAGCACGGCCGGCACCCCCGCCGCGACGGCGAGCTGCCAGGTCGCGGCGGCGTGGGCCAGGCTGCGGGGGGTGCCCGGGCGGGTGTGGTGGCAGACGACCTCGACCGCCACCCCGCCGGGCAGGCGCCGGGTCCAGCCGTCCAGCCGGACTCTGGCCTCGCTCGCGTCCCCCACGACCAGCGCCCGGCCCACGTCGGAGTCGGGGCCGAGCAGCACCGTGGCCGTCGGCCGTCCGTCCGGTCCGAGCAGGAAGGCGCTGAACCGCGCGGGATCGAGGATCGCACCCCGGTTTGCCGAACCGTGGGGCAACACACGCCGCAGGGCGCGCGGCGGATGGTGCGCCGCCGAGATCAGCCGGCTCGTCCCCGCCCAGCCCGCCCCGCCGTCGTGTCCGTGCGCCAGCACGCCCACCTCGGCCGGAGATGGGGCCTGGAGAGCGTCGCCCCTTGTCGCCACCTCGATCGCGCCGCCATGACCGCCCGACGACGCGGCGATCTGCACGGACACCCCGACGATGGGACGAAGACCGGCCGCCAGGCAGGCCCGGATGTGGCGCACCGCGCCGTACAGGCCGTCCCGGTCGGTCAGCGCCGCACTGGTGGCCCCCGCCGCCGCGGCGGCCGCGACCAGGTCCTCGGGCGTGGCCGTGCCGTAGTGCGCCGACAGCGCGCTCGCGACATCCAGGTGCGTGAACCCGTCCGCCATCGCCCCTCCTCACTCGTAGACGCGGGTCACGCGCCACCAATCGCCGGTCGTGCCGACGGCCAGGTCGAGCCCCACGACATCGCTGCCGCTGGAGTCCATCGCCTGCACCCGCCACATCGGCTGCTCCACCAACCCCGCCGCCCCGCCCTTCGGTGCCCGCGGGACGCCCAGCCACCACGGCACACGGTCGATCCACGGCACCGGCCGGGCGCACACCAGCCAGCGCCGTCCCCGCCACTCCAGCCGCTCCGGCGCCCCTGAGGGCGTGGCCCACACCACGGTCGGCTCATCCACCACCAACGCCTGCTCCACCGCCCGGACATGCCCTCTCCATGTACGAACATTCGTTCGATGAATGCGGAGGAAATGGTCGCATTTCTAGAACACCTGTTCGATAGACAGACGATTCTAGACCCTCCGGACGGGCCACGCAAGGCCCGGTTTCAGGCGGTGGCCAGCGCCGCCAGCTTCAGGGCCGTGGCAGCGTTGCGGACGGTGATGGCGCGGTAGATCTCCTTGTCGCGGGCGATCTGCACCCAGCGCGTCTGGGAATAGTCCCCCATCGGCGCCGACGAGAACACGACCTGGCCCCACGGGGCGAACCGCTCGCCCGGCGCTGGCGCCCCGGCCCGGTCGCACACCTCCGCGGCCGTCAGCGGCGGACGGACGAACACAGCCTCGTGCCGGTCGCCGGGCGTCTGGTTCCACCACGCGGGGGCGTGCGCGAACGCATCCGCCATCTCGGATGCGCGGAGCACGCAGACCGGCACGTCCAAGGTGAAATCCTCCGCCAGCATCGTCTCCCACAGGCGCTGGGCGTCCGCCTGGTCCAGGTCCAGGTCGAACAGCGCGTTGCCGCTGGCGATGGACGTCACGACGCGGGCGCAGCCCCGGCGCGCGGCGGACGCACGTAGGCCGGCCATCGGAAGCCGGTTGTGGCCGCCGACGTTCACGCCCCGCAGCAGGGCGACGTATCGCGTCACGTCCCGGGTCCGTCCGCCAGCGCCCGCAACCCGGGGCAAAGGCCGTCGCGCGGGCGCGGGGCGGCCAGGCGGGCAATCAGCGCCTTCAGGCGTCGCACAGCACCCCGGCGCGCCATGCCGGTTGCGTCCGTCCCACCGTCCGTCTGGGCCATGCCGCCCCTCCTCGCCCACCAGTGTAGGAGCGCTCCCGATCCCGCACACCGTGCCGGCGAACCCCCAAGGGTTTGGTTGACAATGCTGGTTTGGTGATGTAAAATTCGTGCCAAATATCAATCGCGGCGGTTTGTTCCCATGCTGTCCCACTCCCCCGCCGGGATTCACCGATACCCGAACACACCACATCGAAGGAGATCCCACCATGCCCCTGCTACGCCGTACGCGTACGGCCAATGCGACACGACCCGTCGCGCGTCTCGCCCGGCGCCCGCTCATCGGCGTCCTGCTGACGGTCCTGGCCGCCAGCCTCGTCCTCCCCGCCGGCAACGCGTTCGCCGCCGACCCGCACGCCCCGGCCAGCGCCACGAACCCCGCCCTCGGCCCGAACGTCGTGATCTTCGACCCGTCGATGCCCGTGGCGGACATCCAGGCCAAGGCCGACGCGATCTGGGCCCAGCAGAAGAACAACGAGATGGGCACGCAGCGTTACGCGCTGCTGTTCAAGCCCGGCGTGTACGGCTCGGCGGCCGATCCGCTCGACATCTGGGTGGGCTACTACACCGAGGTCGCCGGACTCGGCCGGAACCCGTCCGACGTGCAGATCTACGGCGCGGTGACCGCCCTCAACCCCAACGGGACGGGTTCCCTGACCGTGTTCTGGCGTTCGGTGTCCAACCTGACGATCAACGTCACGCCCATCAAGGACGACCCGGGCTGGCCGGTCGGCTGCAACAGCGGCAACGAGATGTGGGCCGTGTCGCAGGCCGCGCCGATGCGGCG
>WQUE01000326.1 GCA_009785885.1 Actinomycetes bacterium | reverse complement strand
GTGCGCAGGTGACGGTGTCTGATGGGACGAATGATGTGTGCACGGCGACGGTTGATTCGTTGGGTGTCTGGTCGTGCACGCCGGATGCGCCGTTGACCGACGGTGACTACACGTTGACGGCGACGCAGACCGACGACGCGGGGAACACCTCCCCGGCGTCTGATCCGATCAACCTGACGGCGGATACGACGGCCCCGGATGCTCCGGTGATCACGGGCCCGGCGGACAATACGGTGACGAACACGTCGCCGTTGATCACGGGCACGGGCGAGGACGGCGCGAGGGTCGTCGTCACGGATCAGGACGGCCACGAGGTCTGCACAGCCACCGTCTCCGGCGGTCTGTGGTCCTGCCAGTCGGCGCTGAGCGAGGGCGACTACACCCTGACGGCGGTCCAGACAGACCCGGTGGGCAACCCGTCCGGGGCATCCGATCCAGTCGACCTGACGATCGACATGACCGACCCAGCGGCGCCGGTCATCGACCCGGCGCTGGATGGGCTGGTGACGAAGGATCCGTCGCCGGTGATTTCGGGAACGGGTGAGCCGGGTGCGACGGTCGTCGTGTCGGATGGTACCAACACGGTGTGCACGGCCGATGTCGATTCGACCGGGGCATGGTCCTGCACGCCCGACAGCCCGCTGGCCGATGGCCCCTACACGTTGACGGCGACGCAGACGGACCCGGCGGGCAACGAATCGCCAGCGTCCGACTCGGTGAGCCTGACCATCGATACAGCGGTTCCGGCTGCGCCGGTGATCACCGATCCGTCGGATGGGACGATGGTGAAGACGTCTCCGCTGATCTCCGGGACGGGCGAGGACGGTGCGAGGATCGTCGTCACGGATGACGCCGGCAACGAGGTCTGCACCGCGACCGTCGCCGGCAGCGCCTGGTCCTGCCAGTCGAACCTGCCGGATGGCACGTACACCTTCACGGCGACGCAGACGGACCCGGCGGGCAACAAGTCCCCGGCGTCTGACGCGGTCACGGTGACGATCAGCGCCCTGCTGGGGGTGCCGGATCCGGGTCACTCGTTCATGACCGTCGACGTGCACCTGCGCATCGTCGGGCAGACGGCAGTGGCGACGGCCACGGTCAAGGACGCGTATGACAACCTCCTGCCGAACATCACGGTGACATTCACGGTGGACAAGTCGGCGTCGATCCAGGTGCGGGCCCGCTCGGGCGCGGCCTCGTGTGTGACGGGCCCGGATGGGACGTGCTCGATGAACGTGACCGACAAGGTCGCCGAGACGGTGCAGGTGTCCGCGACGATCCCGGTGGGCGGGACGCCGACGGCGGTCACGGGTTCGCCGCAACCGGTGACGTTCATCGCCGGGTGTGTGCCGGGGATCGACGCGGGCTGCGCCTACGACGACGCGGTGGACAACGACCATCGCACGCATGTCCAGGTGACTGTCGACAACCAGAAGGCAGCCGGCACGGTCCCCGACGTGGTGACGGTGAAGGTGTTCGACCTGTACGGCAATCCGGTGGACCGGATGGTCACGTCGACATCGCTGAATGCGGACCTGATGGTCGCGAGTGTGACGCGGACGGATGTGGGCGTGTACACGATTGCGTACACGACGACGGATCCGTCGGGTGCGTCGTACCCGAGCAGCGTGCTGGTGGATGGTGTGCCGGTGGTGTTCATCCCGCAGCCGGGTTCGGCGCTGGCGAACGATCCGGATGCTGTCGCGGCGTTGTCGGGTGCGTCGGTTGTGGTGAATTTCGTGGACACGCAGGCGCCGGCGGCGCCGGTGATCACGGGTCCGGCCAGCGGCACGCTGACGAACAACCCGCCGGTGATCACGGGCACGGGCGAGGACGGCGCCACGGTCGTTGTCACGGACGAAGCCGGTCACACGCTGTGCACCGTCGTCGTGGTGGACGGCGCCTGGTCGTGCCCGTCGAACCTGACGGACGGCCGGCACGAGCTGACCGCGACGCAGACGGACGAGGCGGGCAACCAGTCGCCGGCGTCACCGAAGGTCGTGGTGACGGTCGACACGACGCCGCCCGCGGTGCCCGTGATCACGGGACCCGCGGCCGGGACGGCGACGAACGAGTCGCCGATGATCTCCGGAACCGGCGAGAACGGCGCCAAGATCACGGTCACCGATCAGGCCGGCAACACGGTCTGCACCGCAACGGTGACCGGCGGCGTGTGGTCCTGCCAGTCGAACCTGGCCGATGGCGACTACACCCTGACGGCGACGCAGACGGATCCGGCGGGCAACACGTCCACCCCGTCCGGGCCGGTGAAGCTGGCGGTCGACCGGGTCGCGCCGGGGGCTCCGGTGATCAAGGCGCCGGCGAACGGGACGGTGCTGGCCTCGGATAAGCCGACGATCAGCGGGACGGGCAGCGCCGCCGGTGACACGGTGACGGTCAGGGACAGCGCGGGGAAGGCGATCTGCACGGCGACCGTCCAGGCCGATCTGACCTGGTCGTGCACGCCGGGTTCGGCGCTGCCGCGCCAGCCGATCGCCCTGGTCGCCACCGAGACCGACCCCGCGACGAACCAGTCGTCGCCGTCCAACACGGTGATGCTCACGTTCGCCGCGGAGCCCGGCGCGGGCACCGGCGGGTTCACCACGACGCCGGGATCGGGGTTGGGCGCGCTCGCGTTGACGGCCCTGGCCGGGTGCGCGCTGGCGGTCGTCCTGTGGCGGCGCCGCGCGACGGAGGAGGAGCAGCAGTCCGCGCGCTCCTGACGCGCAGGACACCACGGCCGTCTCGTCGCTGACGAGGCGGCCGTGCCCGTTCCCTGGGGTATGACGCGGCGGGTGTATCCGTCGTCGGTCCCGGCATCGAGCGTGGTGGCGTCGCAGCGGTGAGCGTTAGCCGAGCGGCTGGCAGGTGGGGCAGACGTACACGCGGCCGCCGAGGTAGGCGAGGTGGGTGATCGGGGTGCCGCAGGCGGGGCACGGGGCGCCGTCGGTGGCCCGGCTGAGTATCGTCTGGTAGCCGCCGGGGTCGCCGTAGAGGTCCTTCTCGGTGGAGCGGCCGCCGC
>WQUE01000325.1 GCA_009785885.1 Actinomycetes bacterium | reverse complement strand
TGGAACTACCCAGCGCGATGATGCGCTTGTTCATGCGTTACCTCCCTCGATGTCCGGGGCCGACCCGGGTGGTCGACAATCAGTTGCCCGGCGAGAGAGAGAGAGAGAGTCGTGCCAGGCCCGAGGGCTTGCTGGCGGGGCGGTCTCCCTACTCGTGAGCACAAGTGTAGACCTCCACCAAGGACCTTGCGTCGATCCTGGAACAATTCGCAGCAATGGTGAGGCAGAGCGCGATGGCGGCGCACCGAGCTTGGGCACATCCGCGTCACAAGGCCATATGCGGCGCGAACGTGGTCGCCGCTGCGTGATCGGCGACGGTTGCGCGTGCCCGCCCATCGCCCAGCGGAGGGACACGACGGAATGGGCCGGCTGTGTCGTCGAAACCGGCCTCCTGGGCGACACAACCCGCCCCCAACCGATGTCGGCCGCCACCCGAGGTCGCCGCCCGGCACCGAGCGGGGGCGCGGAAACGCAGACGCGCGAATCGGCCGGGGTCGCCGCACGTGACGGTTCCCCCGGCCGATTCGTTGCTTGAGCAAGTAAGTCAGCGGACCTTACTTGACGTTGCCCTTCCCGTTCCCGGAGCCGACACCGCCGTTGCCGTTGCCGTTCCCGTTGCCGGAGTTGCCGTTGCCGGTGTTGCCGTTGCCGGCGTTGCCGGAGCCGGCCTGGTGGGTCTGCCCGTTGCCGTTGTTGGACGGTCCGCCGTTATCGGCCCGCAGGGTGTACGCCGCATCCAGGACGTTCATCTGCCCGCCCGGCATGTTCGAGATCACGACGATGAAGTCGAGCGCGTCCGGACCCGCGGCGTCGTTGCACCGCGTGTCCAGCTTGATCCCGGCCGAGTCGGCGCCGCCGACGCGCAGCACGTGATAGCCCGCGGAGTCGACGATGTCGTCCTTCTTGTTGTTCGGCGTCAGATCGCACGTCGAGATGACCTGCAGGGCCCAGTGGTTGTCCTGGGCGCCGGTGGTCTCCGTCCAGTTGCCCGGCTGGGACGACATGGTCACGGGGGCGCCGTTCACCAACACGTCGTCGACGAAGATGCCCGTGTCGAGGTACGCCGGGTCGGTCTTGTAGTGCATCCGGACGTCCGTCGCACCGGCCGGAACCTGCGCCGTCAGGTGGATGTACTGCGGCTCGTCGACGAAGTACACCCCGCCGGACGTGCCGGTGAGGCCGTTGCCCTGCGCGTTCGTGCCGAGCGCGCCCGGATCGTCGGTCGTGACGTCCACACCCGCGTCGTTGATGAGCGGCATGCTCACCCACTGGCCGTTCACCAGGGCTTCCGCGTACGCGAAGTCCCAGCCCTCCTCCATGAAGTACCACGTCCAGAAGTCCATCGACGTGACGCTCGCGGGGGCGTCGATGTCGAGGATGCTGTCGTGCATGTTCGTGTACCCGCCGTACCAGTGCGTGGTGCCCGTGTGCGGACGGACACCGGTGAACCCGGCCGAGAGGCCCAGGTCAACCAGGGTGCCCGGGTTGTAGAACCGCTCGATCTGGATGCCCCACGGCACGGCCGTGTAGTCGGGGTCGAGCGAGAAGTACGGATCGATGTTCGGGCCGTACTGCTGGCCGATGTTGAACCCGCGGTAGGCCCAGAAGTAGATGTCGGCGAGGTCCATCGTCCAACCCCACGAGTCGTTGTCGTCCCCCATGGTGATGTTGCGGATCTGGTAGACGTCGGAAGCCGGGTCGTCCAGGTACACGGCGAGCGCCCAGTTCTGGAACAGGGTGCTCACGTCGGGCACGTGCGCCTTGGTTTGTGCGTTGAACTTCGCGATCGCGTCCGCGACGCCGTCCATCCCGTGCAGCGGATCCTGGAAGATCATCTTGATCAGCAGGTCGCCGCCCTTACCGTTGTAGACCTGGTCGGCGTTGTACGTGCCGTCGCCGTTGCCGCCCGCCTGCTCCCACAGGTACTGCATGAACAGGTACGACGCACCGTAGTTCTCCAGCCCGCCACCCCAGCGGATGAGGGACGTGTCGGCGTAGAACACCTGCTGGTACGCCACGTGCGAGCCGCCCGGGTAGAACCCGTTCAGGAAGATCGCCAAATCCGACAGGCCCTCGTTCACCCACGACACCTCGTTCGGGTCGGAGTAGCTGTGCAGCAGGTGCTGCAGCTCGTGCGCCACGACACCCTCGTACAGTTCGGGGACGTCGTTGTCCGGGTTGCCGTCGCTCCACGGCATCGCGTTCGGGTCGGAGCCGACCCGGTTCGCCCAGTCGAGCGTGTCGACGACCATGATGTTCATGCCCATCGAATTCGCGTAGTCGGGGGCGAAATAGCCGGCCGTGTACGTGGTGACGGAGCAGTCGTAGTACATGTCGTCGATCGCGTTGTACACGAGCATCACGAGCGACTTCGAGGCGGGATCCGCCGGGTTGGCGAGCCCGATCGGCCCGTAGAACGCCTCGTCGTTCGCGACGATGCGGTTGGCGAGCGTGCCACCCAGGTAGTCGATCTGCGCCTGCGTGATGATGTACCGGGTCGCCTTCTGATCCGCGCAGGGCACGTACTCGTCGCCCGGGATGGGGTCCCACTGGGGATCCATGAACGGGACGCCCGTCGACGGGCGGCCGTCCAGGACCGTCCCCTGGGGGACGTAGATGTAGACGGGCGTGCCGGTCGGGGTCGCCCCGGCGTACGCCCGCGTGAACGTGGCGTCGTAGGTCGCCTGGGTCACGTCGTCGCCGATGGGGACGACGATGGTGGGATCGCCGGCCTCCCCGCGGCCGGTGGCCGCGTGGGCGGGCGTCGCGACCAGGGAACTGGCCATCAGGGCCAGGACGGCGGTGGTGGCGATCGCGGCGAATCGTTTGGAACGGTGCATGAAACCCTCCTTGGTTCGTGGTGCGTGTTCGGTGGGGCGGACTCACTGGCGGTCCGCAGGAAACCCTGATGAAATCTCAGGGAAAGGGAGACCAGTATTATGTCATGTTATGCCTAACGCGCGCCGGAACCGGTTGCTTCGGAGCCCGACTTCGCGCTGAGCGTATTCAGGTCATGTTCAGGTG
>WQUE01000324.1 GCA_009785885.1 Actinomycetes bacterium | reverse complement strand
GGCGACCGTCGTCGGCACCACCTGGTCGTGTGATGCGACCCTGCCCGACGGCGACTCCACGCTGACCGCGACGCAGACCGATCCGGCGGGCAACGAGTCCGTGCCGTCGGAGCCGATCACGGTGACGGTCGACACGACCGCCCCGTCGGCGCCGGTGATCACTGGTCCGGCTGATGGTGCGGATGTGAACACGGGCAGCCCGACGATCAGTGGTACCGGTGGTGAGCCGGGTAACACGGTCACCGTGTCGGATGGCGCTACGACGGTTTGCACCGCCACGGTGCAGCCGAATGGTTCGTGGTCGTGCACGCCGGATGCCCCGCTGGGTGATGGTGATCACACGCTGACCGCGACGGAGGCTGATCCGGCCGGGAACATCTCTGACCCGTCCGGCCCAATCACGATCACGGTGGACACGGTGGCGCCGGCTGCGCCGGCGATCACGGGTCCGGCCGACGGGACAACGGTGAAGCCGTCCCCGCAGGTGTCGGGTACGGGCGAGGACGGTGCGGCTGTGGTCGTCACCGACCAGGGCGGCCGCACGGTCTGCACCGCGGTCGTCGCCGGTGGCACCTGGTCATGCCAGTCCACCTTGGGCGATGGCACGTACACCCTGACCGCCACGCAGACGGATCCGGCGGGCAACGCGTCGCCGGCGTCCGATCCGGTGCAGGTCACGGTGAGTTCCCGGCTGGGTGTCCCGGATCCGGGCCAGTCGGTCTTGACGGTGAACCTGCACGAGCAGACGGTCGGCCAGACGGTCGTGGCGACGGCCACGGTCAGGGACGTGTACGGGAACCCGGTGCCGAAGGCGCAGGTGACGTTCGGGGCGAACCATTCGGCGTCCATCCTGGCGCCGACGCGTTCGATGAGCGCGTCGTGCCAGACCGGCGCCGACGGGACGTGCTCGATGACCGTGACCGACTTGGTCGCGGAGACGGACGAGGTGAGCGCGACGATCCCGGTTGACGGGGTCCCGGTGCCGGTGACCGGTTCGCCGGAGGCGGTGACGTTCACGGTCGGCTGTGTGCCGGGGATCGACGCGGGCTGCGTGTACGACGACTCGGTGGACAACGCCCACCGCTCCCAGGTGAAGGTGACGACTGACAACCAGAAGGCGTCCGCATCGACGCCGGACGTGGCGACCGTCATGCTGTTCGACCTGTTCGGCAACCCGGCCGACCGGACGGTCACCTCGGAGGCGCTCGATGCCGGCCTCGTGGTGGGCGACATCACGCGCACCGGCCCGGGTGTGTACACGATTGCGTACACGACCGCCGATCAGTCGGGCGTGGCGTATCAGGCGAGCGTGCTGGTGGACGACGTCCAGTTGACGTTCGTCCCCCCGCCGGGTTCGGCGCTGGCCGCCGATCCAGCCGGTGTTGCGGCGAAGTCGTCGCCGGTGACGCTCCACTTCGTGGATTCTCAGGCGCCGGGTGCGCCGGTGATCACCGGGCCGTCCGACGAGACGGTGACGAACGCTCCGCCGGTGGTGAGCGGCACCGGTGAGGACGGTGCGAAGGTCGTGGTTTCGGACGAGGACGGGAACACGGTGTGCACGGCGACCGTGTCCGGTGGCACCTGGTCCTGCCCGACGAACCTGCCGGACGGCGACCACACGTTGACCGCGACTCAGCAGGATCCGGCGGGCAACACGTCCCCGGCGTCCCCGGGGGTCACGGTCACGGTGGATTCGCAGGCGCCGGGTGCGCCGGTGATCACCGGTCCGTCCGGCGGGACGGTGACGAACGAGTCGCCGGTCGTGTCGGGTACGGGCGAGGACGGTGCCACGGTGGTGGTTTCGGACGAGGACGGGAACACGGTGTGCACGGCGACCGTGTCCGGCGGGGCGTGGTCCTGCCAGTCGCACCTGCCGGACGGGGACCACACGCTCATGGCGGTTCAGACGGATCCGGCAGGCAACGCGTCGGCCCCGTCCGGCCCGGTGACGGTGACGATCGATACGCGCCCGCCGGCGGCACCGGTGATCACCGGGCCGTCGGACGGCAGCCTCGCCGACAAGGCTCCCATGGTGTCGGGTACCGGTGAGGACGGCGCCTCGGTCGTGGTGACGGACGAGACCGGGAAGACGGTTTGCGTGGCGGTTGTGACCGGCGGGACCTGGTCGTGCCAGGTGAATCTGCCGGACGGGAACCACACGCTGACCGCGACGCAGACGGACCCGGCGGGCAACGAGTCGGCTCCGTCCGGGCCGGTTCGGGTGACGGTGGACACGAAGGCGCCGGGTGCGCCGAAGGTGGACGTCGCGGACGGCACGAAGGTGTCCGGCGGTCCGGGCGCGGCGGAGCCGGGTGCGACGATCACCGTGACGTGGCCGGACGGCCGGACGAGCACGGCGACCGCCGGCTCCGACGGTTCCTGGTCCGTGGCGACCCCGTCGGGGACGCCCGCGGGCAAGATCCAGGTGACCGCGACGGACGCGGCAGGCAACACCTCGCCCGTGACGACGGCGACGCTCACGTTGGACGATGCGCCCACGGGCGGCCGGGCGGCCGGCGGCCAGTGGGGCCTGGTCGGGTTGGCGGCCGGGCTGCTGCTGGCGGCCGGGTTGGTCATCGGTGTGGGACGTCGTCGCCGTACGTCGGAGGCACAGGCCTGACCGTTGGGTCGATGTTGAACAGTGGAGAGGGTCCCGGCGATGCCGGGGCCCTCTTCGCGTGTCCCGTCCGGCGACTGTGTCCCGACTTCTGCCGCCTTCGTCACACCCGAGTCGGCCAGGCTGGCACCGTGCCTCTGTGGATGGCGTGGAGGATGCGGACGGTGGTCTGGCTGGTGTGGTCCCGCGCGGTGATGTGTTGCTGGTCGATCCTTGGGACATCGGGAACCGTGACGGCCGGTCCACGGTGACGGTGGGCCGGTGAGGACGGGTGAGGCCCTGACCGTCTTGACGCAACGCCTGTGGCGGGAACCTGATGGGGAAGGTCCTGTCCTGGTGGGGGATCCCGTCGTGGTCGCATCGGGCGGCCCCGCAGGCCGACCGGCTGGACGCAACTAGTACCAACTATCGC
>WQUE01000323.1 GCA_009785885.1 Actinomycetes bacterium | reverse complement strand
CGCTGGTCGGCTCGGCCAAGGCTGCCGGCCAGGTGCCGGTCATCGTCGCGTACAACCTGCCGAACCGGGACTGCGGGCAGTACTCGGCCGGCGGGGCGCAGAGCCTCGCCGACTACAAGGCATGGATCGCGGGGCTCGCCACCGGCATCGACGGCGGACCAGCCGTCGTGATCCTGGAGCCCGATGGCCTCGGCCTAATCCCGAACTACACCGATTCGGACGGCGGCGGCGGCAACTGCACCATCGCGGGGGCCGACCCCGCCGACCGGTTCGCGGCCCTGACCTACGCCGTCGACACGCTCAAGACCGGTGCGAACACGTCGGTGTACCTCGACGCGACACACAGCGGCTGGCAGAACGTCGGTGCGGCGGCCCAGCGGCTGCTCAAGGCCGGCGTACGAAACGCGGACGGGTTCTTCCTGAACGCGTCGAACTACCAGTGGACGGTCAACCAGGTGTTCTACGGCACCTGGGTGTCGGGCTGCATCGCCCTGGCCGAGGCGGACTCCCCTGCCGACCCGGCCGCCTGGGACGCGCCCAGGAACTGCCGCAACCAATACTGGAACGGCGGGCCGGCTACGAGTTGGCAAGGCACGGGGATGGACAACCTCGTCGAGTGGAAGGACGTACCCTTCGCCGATCCGGCAAACCCGACCGCGGACGAGATCGCGAGTCTCGCGTGGAACACCGTGGGCATCGACTCCCAGTACGCCAGCGACCTCGCGGCCGCCAAGGCGTCGGCGAGCACCCACTTCGTGATCGACACCAGCCGCAATGGCCAGGGTCCGTGGGACTGGGCGGGAGCCGGGTACGCGAACGCCGGCGCAGCACAAGACTGGTGCAACCCGCCGGACCGCGGCATCGGCCTCGTGCCGACGACGGACACAGGCAACACGCTGGTCGACGCCTACCTGTGGCTGAAGGTGCCCGGCGAGTCCGACGGCACGTGCAGCCGGGGTTCGGCCGATGGCACCGATGCGGCGTGGAGCGGCATCACCGACCCGATCGCCGGCGGGTGGTTCCCGCAGCAGGCGGCGCAGCTGATCAGCCTGGCCAACCCGGCGCTGACCCGCCTCGCCCCGTCGATCCCGCTGATCTTGGGGACGCCCGAGGTGGGACAGGCCGTCACGGCGAACCCCGGCACATGGTCGCCCGCGGGCGTCACGTTCACCTACCAGTGGCTGCTCGACGGCGCCCCGATCGGCGGGGCCACCGCCGGGACGTACATCATCGCCGCCACCGACGCGGGGCACGCGCTCCGCGTCACCGTGACGGGCGCCCTGACCGGCTATACGGGCACGTCGCTCACCTCGGCCGCGGTCACGCCGGTGGCGGCCCCGGCACCGACGCCGACCCCCACCCCGACGCCGTCGGGCAACGGTGCAGGTGTCCCCACGGGCGGATCGGTGGCCGGATCCGATCGTCCGGCGGGCCTGGCGTTTCTGCTCCTGGCTGGTGCCGGCGTCGTCCTCCTTGCGCCCGTGTCGTGGAGGCGCCGGACCGTCTGATTCCGGACTGCTGTTTCGGCACGACGACGCGCTCGCCGCGCCGGGTTCGTCCTCGCAGGGAGTCCGGCGTACGCGGCGGGGCCGTGGATGCGCACCGTGACCGCGTCGTGGGCCGCTGCTCCCGGGCCCGGGGCAACTCACTAGGATCGAACGGCCGGGAAGGAGTACGACATGGCACGATATCGACTGAGCTGGGCGGCAGCCGCCGTGGCCTTCGCCGTGGTGGCGGGACCGGTGGCTCTGACGGGATGTTCCTCCTCGGGAGGCACGCCAGGCGGCACGTCAAGCAGCCCAGCGAACCCCAAGCTCAACGTGGGCATGGAGTTGGCCTACCCGCCGTTCGAGACGAAGGACGACGCCGGCAGCCCCACCGGCCTGAGCGTGGACTTCATCAAGGACTTCGGCGCCGCCAACGGCTATGACGTGGTGATCCAGAACACCGCGTGGGACGGCCTGATCCCCTCGCTGCAGACCGGCAAAGTCGACGCGGTCATCAGTTCCATGACGATCACGGCCGACCGGGCGAAGCAGGTCGACTTCTCCGACCCGTACGCCGTCGCCCAGCTTGCGCTGCTCGTGAACAAGAATTCGGGTGTCGGTGTGGCCGCCGACTTGAACCAGTCCGGCAAGAAGGTCGCCGTGAAGACCGGCTCGACCGGTGACGTGTACGCGACCAAGAACCTGGCCGGCGCCGAGATCATCCGACTGGCCGACGAGAGCGCCTGCGTGACCGAGGTCGTCCAGGGCAAGGCCGACGCGTTCATCTACGACCAGCTCACCATCTACCGCAACCAGAAGAAGAACCCCGACACCACGAAAGCCGTGTTCATCCCCTTCCAGGACCCGGAACATTGGGGGATCGCGGTGAAGAAGGGCAACACCACGCTCCTGACGCAGCTCAACGCGTTCATCGCGGCGAGCAAGACGAACGGCGAGTTCGACACGTTGACGAACAAGTACCTGGCCGAGGAGAAGGCAACCTTCGACTCGCTCGGCTTCAAGTGGTTCTTCGATTTCAGCTGAACCGTCCCGGACTATGGCCAACCCGTTCCTCGCGCCGCCCGCCGGCGCGACACCACCCCTGCGTGTCGCGCTGAACTATCTGGCGGTGTGCGTTCTGGTGGTGGTGGTTTTCTGGGTGTCGCTCTCGGCGATCGACGTCACGTTCAACTTCGGTTTCATCGGCAAGTATTGGCGACGGATCCTCGACGGGTTCGTGCTGACCATCGAACTGTCCGTGATGAGCCTGATCATCAGCCTCGTCCTTGGTGCCCTCCTCGCTGTCGGACAGGGCGTCCGGCTGCTCGTCGTGCGGTCGTTGTGCGATCTGTACGTGAAGGTGATCCGGGGCACGCCGCTGATGGCCCAGATCTACCTGTTCTACTACATCATCGGCCAGGCCTGGGGGATCAACAACCGGATCGTCGCAGGCGTACTCATCTTGTCGATCTTCGAGGGCGCCTACATCGCCGAGATCATTCGCGGCAGCCTGCTGTCGCTGGACCGGACGCAACTCGAATCCGC
>WQUE01000322.1 GCA_009785885.1 Actinomycetes bacterium | reverse complement strand
GGCGGTAGGGGGGATCCGGAGTTCGGCCCGGATTTCTCCCCCGAATCGGGCGTTTCTGGGGGAGGTTTCCGGGCCAAAGTCGTCGGCGGTCACGCGGCGAGGCTTGGCCCGGATTCCTTTCCGCATCAAGCGTTTGCGCACCCCCGGGACGCTGGCGTGCCGCCGCGGGGCGGTCGGGCGCTCGTCTAGAATCCAGGCAGGCACGTCCAGCGCGGACGCTTCGGGAAGGGTCGGGTGCGAGAATGCGGGAACGGCAGGCGGCGATGCGTCCGTTCCGGGAGCACTTGATCGCGCACCGGGGCCTGTTCGACAATGCGCGGGCGTACCCCGAGAACACCCTCGCCGCGTTCGACCGGGCGGTCCGGGCGGGGTACGGCATCGAGCTGGACGTCCGGCTGACCAAGGACCGGCGCGTCGTCGTCGCCCACGACGACACCCTGGAACGCATCTGCGGCGATCCGGTCGCGATCGCGGATCTGACGTACGACGAGCTGCGTGCGTACCGCATCCTGCGTTCGGACGAACACGTCCCCACGTTCGCGGACGTCCTCGCCCTGATCGGCGGCCGGGTGCCGCTGATCGTCGAGATCAAGCAGGGCGGGGACATCGCCGAAACCTGCCGGCTCACGAACGAGGCGCTGAGCGGCTACCCGGGCGTGTACTGCGTCGAGTCGTTCGACCCGCGGGCGCTCCTGTGGTACCGCCGGAACCGGCCGGGCGTGCTGCGCGGGCAGCTGTCCGACGACTTCCGCGACGATCCCCAGACGGGCAGTCGCGTCCTCGACTGGGCGCTGACGAACCTGGCGTTCAGCCCGCTGACCTGGCCGGACTTCCTCGCGTACCACCACGAGCACGCCGGGGTCGCCGTGCGCGTGTGGCGGGCCGTCCTGCGGTGCACGCTCGTCGCGTGGACCGTGGAATCCCAAGCGCAGCTTGACGCCGCCCGGGCGCGCTTCGACGCGTTCATCTTCGACAGCTTCTCACCCGACGGCGCGATCGATCCGGACGACCATGACCGCGATGCCTGAGCGAACGCCCAAGCGCTACGACGTCTACCTGTTCGACCTGGACGGCACCGTCTACCTCGGCGAGGAGGCGCTGCCGGGTGCGATCGAGGCCATCCGGGCGCTTCGGGACGCCGGCGCCACCGTGCGGTTCGTCTCCAACAACCCGACGCGCACGCCCGAGGCGTACGCCGCGAAGCTGACCCGCCTGGGCCTGCCGACGCGTCCCGACGAGATCGTCACGACCATCGGGACGACCGTGTGGTGGTTGCGGACGTACCACCCCGGCGCGACGCTGTTCCCCATCGCCGAGGCGCCCCTGTGCGAGGCCCTGGCCGCGGCCGGTTTCGTGCTGAGCGACGACCCGGCCGCGATCGACGTCGTGATCGCCTCGTACGACCGCACGTTCACCTATGCGAAGCTGCAGACCGCGTTCGACGCGTTGTGGTTCCACAAGCGGGCGATCCTGATCCAGACGAACCCCGACCGGTACTGCCCGTTCCCCGGTGGGCGCGGCGAGCCGGACGCGGCCGCGATCACCGCCGCGATCGAGGCGTGCACCGGCGTGACGTGCCAGGCGTCGATGGGCAAGCCGGCGCCGTGGCTGCTGCGGGCCGCCCTCGCGGGCCTCGACGTCCCCCCGGAGCGCTGCCTCATGACGGGCGACCGGTTGGCGACCGACATCCGCATGGCGCTGGACGCACGTATCGACGCGGCCGTCGTGTTCACCGGCGAGACCCGTCCCGAGGACGTCACCGATGCGTACGCAGGCATCTACCAGCTGGACGGTCTCGGCGACCTGCTCGGCGGGTGAGTCAAGCCGGCCGGGACCGCCCGGTCAGGCCCCGCCCACCGTGAGGCTCGCCGTGGGCTGGTCGCTACGTTTCCAGATGTCGCCCTCCCAGGGCAACGGGATCGTGCCGCCCCCAAGATTCCAGCCTCCGCTCGCGCCGGGCAAGGCGTACCCGCTGGAATACGTCCCCTGTTCGGCGTACATCGAGTTTTCGTCCGCCGAGAACGTGTACGGCAGGTCGTAGTTGAGGGTGGCCGCCCCGGCATGCTCCAACGCGTTCACATCCACGGCGATCCCCGACATGGCGATCGTCTTGGTGTTGGTCGCGGCGGACAGGGTGACCGACACGCTCGCGCCGGCCTTCGCGACGGTGGCCGTCGCGCCGCCGATCAACTCCCGCTTTGCGCTGCACGTCCCCGGGTTCGTCACCGTGATCGTGAACGGGAAGCCCAGCATGGCCTCCGCACTGCGCAGGCCGGTGCCGATCGCCGTCATGTTGTAGATCGCGCTCGGCAGCTGGTCCCGCCACGTCGCCATGTCGTACGTGACGTTGAACTGGTAGTCGCCGCCGTACGTCCCCGGCCAGCCGTCCGCCACGGTGCCGCCCTGCCGGACCAGGGTCATCGCGACGGTCCACGACTCCGTCGACGACGCGCCGTACAGCGTGAACGGTTTCGTGTCCTGCGCATTCTTGAACTCGATCTGCCAGTGCCCGGGATGCTGGGCCAGATAGTCCGCCACCCATTGATTCAGCTTGTCGTAGAACTGTTGCAGGGTCCGTGCGGCGTTCACCCCGTCGCGGATGTGCTCCCACTTGGCTTTGTCGCGCATGAACTCGTCGCCCATCATCTTCGCGACGTCGATCCACGCCTTCACCGCCGCCGCATTGGCGAGCGCATCGGCCGCCTTCTTCGCGGTGTCCGGGGCGGACTCGCCCAGCGCCTCGTCGATCACGTCCCGCGGCTTGCCGGCCGTGCCCTGGGTCGAGGCATCGTCCTGCAGCGCGTCCTCGACCGCCTTGTTCTGGCCGGCCGCCGTCTGCTCGCTGTGGACGCCCAGCCCGGTGCCGAGACCGCCCAGCGCGTCGCCGAGCGGCCCGCCGAACGTCGACCCGACCGCCGAGAGGATCTTCGCGATGTTCGACTCGACCCGCGCCTGGTCCTCCGGGGAGAACTTCATGTCCTTCATCCACTGGTTGACCGCCGCCTCCGCCGAGGCGAGCTCCCCCCAGAACTGGTCCATGGTGCCCCCG
>WQUE01000321.1 GCA_009785885.1 Actinomycetes bacterium | reverse complement strand
GCGGTCGACATGCACGGGCACGTGGCCGCGGCCACGTCGACCGGTGGCATCGAGAACCAGGCCCTCGGCCGGGTGGGCGATACGCCGATCCTCGGCGCGGGGACGTGGGCACGCGACGATGTCGTCGCGGTGTCGTGCACCGGGCACGGCGAGGCGTTCATGCTGGGTGCGGTCGCGCACCAGGTGAGCGCTCGTGTGGAGTACGGCCTGCAGGACGTGGCCGACGCGGCCCGCACGGCGCTGAACGACGAGGTGGCCGGGCGCGGTTTCACGGGCGCCCTGATCGCCGTCACGCCGAAGCGGCGCTGCGTCCTGGCCTGGAATGCCCCGACGCTGCTGGCCGCCTGGCGCGAGAACGGCGAGTTGCGGACGCGCCTGTAGGCACGTCTGCGGACGCGCCTGTGGCGCCTGCGTCCACACACCCTCCTCGGGGCGGCTTGACCAGGCATTCATCTGTTACGCTACAGGCGAAGCAGCGGCGGTTCCGTTCGGGTCGGTGAGTCCGTCCAGAGGGTACGGGACTACGTGTCCCCGCCGATGCGTTGTACCTCACATCGGCCGCCGTCGAGGTCGGCCGTCTATCCACGAGCATCACCGAAGGAGATCACTCATGTCGGACACGAACCAGTCCCGCTTCGCGGGCAAGACGGCCATCGTCACGGGCGCCGGCTCGGGCATCGGCCTGGCCACGGCGAAGAAGATCATCGACGAGGGCGGCACAGTCGTCGCCGTCGATGTCAGCGCGCCACGCCTGGAGGAGGCCGCGGCCGCGATCGGCGCCGCGTACAAGCCGCTGGCGATCGACATCACCGGACCGGGCGCCGCCAAGACGATCGTCGAGGCCGCGGGCGGGCGCGTCGACATCCTCATCAACAACGCCGGCATCATGGACGGGTTCCTGCCCGTCGGCGAGGTGTCCGACGAGCTGTGGGATCAGATCCTCGCCGTGAACCTCACCTCGATGATGCGGCTCATGCGTGAGGTGATTCCGGTCATGGTGGCCGCGAAGCACGGCGCGATCGTGAACCTGTCGTCGCTGGCCGCATTCCACGCCTGCGCCGGCGTGGCGTACACCGTGTCGAAGCACGGCGTCATCGGCCTGACCAAGCAGACGGCCGTGATGTACGCGAAGGACGGTGTGCGCTGCAACGCGGTCGCCCCGGGCGGGGTGGCGACGAACGTCGCGGGCGACTTCCGCTCCCCGTTGGCCGCCGAGCGGCTCGGCGCCGCAATGGGGGCGAGTATGGGCGCGGTCAGCGTCGGCATGGGGCAACCCGAGGGCCTCGCGGATGCCATCTGCTTCCTCGCCGACGACGCCGCCGCCAGCCACGTCAACGGTGTGGTCCTGCCGGTCGACTTCGGCTGGGCCGGCGTGTAAAGGAGAATCCAGGCTGCCCCGTCCCGTCAGCGTCTCGCGACGGGCCGGGGCAGCTTCGTGTCCGGCTGCGGGAACGCGAACGCGCCGGCCTCGCGGCCCCGCAGGTGGGCCAGTTCGGCGGCCACGAGCTGCGCGGCGACGATCTCGGCGACCGCGGCGGCGTACCCGGACACCGGCTTGCTCGAACGGTGCACGCCCGAGGCCATCGGGCCCGGGGTCGTGACGTACGAGCAGACGTAGCCGCCCGCCGTGCGCACGTCGGCGGCCACGCCGTCCTCCCGTCCGTCGCCGAACAGCCACACGGCCCGGCCGGGCCCGCACGACTCCATCGGCCCGTGCAGGTACTGCGCTGTCTCGTACGGGGCGGTCGCGAGCCCGGCGGCCTCGCGGAACAGCAACGCGGCCGCCTGGGCGGTGCCGTACGACGTGCCTGCCCCGACGATGTCCAGGACGGTGCACCCGTCGAGTGCGGCGGCCACCGCCGGGGCGTCCGGGGCGTAGTCCGCGAGCGCGGCAGAGGCCACTCCCGCGAGCGCGCCCGGATCGCCGAGGTTCACCCCGCAGGCACGCGCCACGGCCGCCAGCGCGACGAGCGTGCACGTGTAGCCGATCGTGTAGACGCCCGAATCCTGGAAGCCGCCGAGCGGTACGACCACGCGACCGAGCCGGGCAAGCGGCGAGTCCGGCTCGTTCGTGATCACGACCGGCGCCGCTCCCAGGCGCCGCACCGCCGCGATCGGTTCGGGGCTGCGTCCCGACTCGGATACGACGACCAGGTGGTCGGCCACGGGATACCCCTCCGGGTAGTGGGCCACCGCGGAGGCGTCCAGGTTGAGCGCCCGCTGGCCGGCGGCGCGCAGCGCCTCGGTCCACACCGTGCCGGCGTGCGTCGAGGCCCCCATGCCGATGAGCGCGACGGTCTCGGTGCGCCGCCACGGCCTGAGCCGCGGCAGTGCGGCGGCCGCCAACCGGGCGGTCTGTGCCATCCAGTGGGGTTGGGACGCGATCGCGGCATCGATGTCGGCGCGTTCGTCCATGGGAACCTTTCGGACTCAGGCCTTCACCGCGCCGGACACGAGGCCCGACACGACGTTGCGCTGGAAGACGATGGCGAGGATCACCGGCGGCAGCGCCGCGATGACGCCGCCGGCGGCCACCAGGCCGAAGTCGGTGGAGTAGCGCCCGGAGAACTCCGCGATGGCCACGGGAATCGTCTTGGATGCCGTCGAGGAGGTGAAGATCAGGGCATACATGAACTCGTCCCAGGCGAGCAGGAACGCGAACATGCCGGCCGCGAACAGCCCCGGCCGGGCCGAGGGGAGCACGACGCGGAGCAGCGCGCCGAGGCGGGAGGCGCCGTCGATCCAGGCGGACTCCTCCAGCTCCGATGGGATCGTCAGGAAGTAGTTCGACAGTATCCACAGCACGAACGGCACGACCAGGGAGCAGTCGACGACGATCAGTCCGGTGACCGTGTCCAGCAGGCTCAGTCGGCTGAGGATCAGGTACAGGGGGATCAGCAGGGCGATCTGCGGCAACATGTAGGTGAACAGGAACGCCATCAGCACAACACGGCGGAAACGGAACCGCAGCCGGGCGAACGCGTACGCGCCGAGGATACCCACGATCATCGACACGACCACCACGGCGAGCGCCACGATCGTCGAGTTGCGCA
>WQUE01000320.1 GCA_009785885.1 Actinomycetes bacterium | reverse complement strand
CCCCGTCGACGGCGTCCCCTTCATCCTCTGGCTCTCCGTCGGCATGGTCGCCTGGTACTTCATGTCCGACATGCTCACCGCCGGCATGAACGTCTACCGCCGGTACCCGTACCTCGTCAACAAGGTCCGCTTCCCCCTCTCGGTGATCAGCAGCTTCTTCGCCCTGTCCAGCTTCTTCGTCTACCTGATGTCCACCGCCGTGATCGTCGCGTTCATGCTCGCATTCCGCGTCCCGGTCACCATCTACGCCCTCCAGTTGCCCGTTGTGGCCGTGCTGATGTTCGTGTTCTTCGTCTTCTGGTCGATCCTCATGGCGCCCCTGGCGACCCTGAGCAAGGACTTCGGCAACCTGATGAAATCCCTGACCACCCCGATGTTCTGGCTGTCGGGCGTGCTGTTCAGCGTTGCGAACATCAGGTCCCACACGATCCAGACCCTGCTCCACTTCAACCCCGTGACGTTCTTCGTCACGTCCGTCCGTGCGAGCCTGTGCGAGAACTACTGGATCTGGAACCAACCCACCCTCCTCCTCCCGTTCGCCTACGTCGCGATCATCGTCGTGATCCTCGCCCTGCGGACGTACGCCCGTCTCTCCCGGGAGGTGGCCGATGTCCTCTGACCAGGCCAAGATCGTCCGGACGGACGACACCGACAACCCGGTGGCCGTGCGGCTGGCCGACGTGACGAAGACGTACCGCCTCTACAAGAGCGAGCGCGCCCGGTTCATGGCGGTGTTCCTGCCGAAGGTCCGGTACGAGGAGGTCCACGCCAGCGACGCCCTGTCGTTCACGATCCGGCGCGGGGAGTCCGTCGCCCTGCTCGGCAACAACGGCGCCGGCAAGTCGACGGCCCTGAAGATCATCACCGGCGTGTGCACACCCGAGGCCGGCGAGGTGGAGATCCACGGCCGGGTCAGCGCGCTGCTCGACCTGTCCGCCGGCTTCGACCAGCAGCTCACCGGCCGGGAGAACCTCATGCTCCGCGGACGGCTGTGGGGCCTGTCACAAGCCGAACTGGTCGAGCTGATGCCCGAAATCATCGACTTCGCCGAACTGGGGACGTTCATCGACCAGCCCATGCGCACCTACTCCTCCGGCATGCGCTCCCGGCTCGGCTTTGCGTTCGCGTCCTCGATCAACCCCGACATCCTGATCCTCGACGAGGTCCTCAGCGTCGGCGACCGCAACTTCGGCAAGAAGAGCCTCGCCCGCATGCAGCAGATCATGACCCGGCAAGGGGTGACGCTCCTGTTCGTCACCCACTCCCTCGGCTCCGCGAAGGAGTTCTGCCAGCGTGGCATCGTCCTCGACCACGGCAGCAACGTGTACGACGGCCCCGTCGCCGACGCGATCAAGCACTACGAGTCGATGGGCACGACGTAGCCTGCACGCTTGAGGCGTCCCACGCCCGAACGAACCATGGTTGGCGCTCCAAGCCGGCGATCAGTCGCCTGACGCAGGCCGGGGAACCGCCCCCCACCACAGCCTGACGACGCGCGCCGCACCGGCGAGAGCAGGTGCGAGCAACTTCGGCCCCGCTCGCACGCCGGGGCAGAAGTGTCCCTCAACCGTGCCCTGCGGCGACCCTCCCGACGGTTCGGGGACGGTCCCGACGCCCGACCGGGGCGTTTCGTCGTCGATAGTGTCCCTCAATCGACCAGTGCCCCCGGTGGAGAGCACGCTTCCCCGACACTTCTGCCCTCGCTCGGCCCGCTTGCGCAGGGGATGTCCCCCCGTGCGCCGAACCGTTCCCCCATCGCGTCGGGTGTTCTCCACCCGGGTTCGTCTCCCGCCACTGTCGCCGCGGTCGTGCCGGCTGAGCTGAGAACGACGCCGACGGGGATCTTCCCGTCGGGAGGCTTCACGGCTTCGCGGTCGCGTCCTCGCTCGATCCCGGCATCCTGATCCTCGACGAAGTGTTGAGCGTCGGCGACCACAACGTCGGCCAGAAGAGCCCCGCACGCAACAGATCATGACCCGGCAAAGAGTGACGCTCCTGTTCGTCACCCACTCCCTCGGCTCGGCGAAGGAGTTCTGGTGTCGGCGGTGCCACTGTCGCTTCTGATGTGCGCCGCAACGGCGCTTACCCGCCCGCCGCCAGCCAATCGGGCAGGTACTCGCGCCGGATGCCGTTGTCGTCGGATGTACGCACCTGGTCCAGGCTGAGCACGGTCTTGGGGTACGCGTCGCGCATCGCACGACGGCTCCCGCCCACCGTTGTGCTGATCTGGTAGCCGCAGCCTCGTTGACCTGTCAGGCAAGCCGGGTGAACACCGGGGCGAAATCCTCGATCTCTGCCCGGGGAATGCCCCAGCGACGCGCAACCTCACGCCAGGCCGACACCGCCGTCCGTACCCGGTCGATCGTGGCGACGGCTACCGACGTGGCCAGGCCGAACAGGGGTGAGCCCTCGATGAGGGCTGCGATCTGGCCGGCCGGTTCGTCGGCGCCGCCGATCGTGGTGGTCGGTGGTGTGCCAAGGCTCGGGTTGGGGTTGACGTCGAAAACAGGACTGAGTCGCCAGCCGGGGCCGCTGTGGAGCAGGCCGTGGTTGCGGAGATGGTCGTCTGTGTTGTGGACGGCGACAGACAAGGCGATGCGACGGAACAGTTCCGCAAGATCGGCCTGAGGATCGGCCGAGATGCCGGTGAGGGCTTCGGCGATCTCGAGGTAGTCGCGCGCGTCACCATCATTCGCGCCGAGCAGCGTCATGGCGCTCATGTAGCCGATGCGCCGACCCCCGTCGCGGTCGAAGCGCTCCACGAGCAACACCGAACGGCCCGCGACCCGGATCAGACGGTTGTTCGGGACGGTGATTCCCGCTGCGGCGGCCAGATCGAGTGCGACTTTCTCCCACGCCATGACATCCCAGACGTCCTGCGGATGGGCGAACTTCGCGATGAACAGTTTCCCCTCATCGAGCACGGCCGCCTTCGGACGGGCGCCGCCGAGCGAGGCAGTGCCGGCGTCGAGCAGCGTCTTGAGCGCCGCGGACAGGTCCGCGGCGTCGCGAGCCACCGCATCGGCCGCACGCAGCAACCCTGGCAGGGCGACAAGTTTCGGGACGGTCGTGCCCGGGCTGAGAAACGGCCCCCCGACGGCGGTGGCGAAGCGCAGTGCGCCCTGCCGGGTCACATCGCTGACTCCGAGAAGGAAGTCGAGATCGCTCAACGCGCGCGGGACACCCCCCGCGCCGGCGTGCGCGCGCATGATGAGGCGGCGACCCCAGCGGTCAGGCGCGGCATCGGCGAAGGCGCGCGGAATCGGCGCCGAGACCGCCTGCGTCCCCCCGGTGAGGCGCAACTCCGGGTCCACGGCGTAGGGCGCCGCCCCACTCAGGTAGCCGGTCGCATAGGTGAACGCGGACGAGGTCCGGCCCCGCCGCTGCGTGACGTAGGCGGTACCGCAGTGGGTCGTTTCGTCGCCGAGATACGCCTGGATCGTGGTCATGACCGCACCCGCTGGGGCAGAATCCGATCGGCCTGGGCGCGTCCCAGATCGGTCTCGTACGGATCGGTCGCCTCGACCAGACGCGCCAGGACGCCGAGGCCGCGCGCGGTTGACAGCACAGCGGCCAGACTGACCCCCGGATCGCCATGCTCGATGCGATGCAACGTCGAACGCGCGATACCGGCCCGGTCCGCGACCTGGGACGTGGTGAGCCCCAGCAGCTTGCGCCACGTCGTGAGGTTGGCGCCGATGTCGCTCGCGGCGCCGAGAACCGCGCGGGATGGTGGTCGTGAGGACACGTGTCACCTCCTAACGTACGAGTATCCAGACACTATACGGCACTGCGATCCCGATGTGCGACGCAACAGCGCCTATCCGCCTGCAGCCAGCCAGTCGGGCAGGTACTCGTGCCGGATGCCGTTGTAGTCGGACGTGCGCACCTGGTCCAGACTGAGCACGGTCTTGGGGTACGCGTCGCGGATCGCCCGGAGGGGGCCCAGTTCGCGCTCACGCGTCGCCTCGTCGGCCATGGTCTGCGTCACCTGGAAGTACTCACACCCGCGCGTGGGGTCGAAGGCCACGAAATCCACCTCGGCTGCACCGTACTTGCCGACGCTGACCCGCTGGAACCGACGGCGAAGCTCGAGGTAGACGACGTTCTCGCACAGCCGGCCGACATCGGACGGTCCGAGCCCTGACACGACCTGCCGGAAACCGAGATCGACGAGGTAGAACTTGTCGAGGGTCTTCATGACCTCCTTGCTCGACAGGTCCTCCCGTCTGGCTCGGTAGAACAGGTACGCCTGCTCCAGCAACGTCAGGTAGGCGTCCACCGTGTCGGGGCTGATCCGCCGCCCGGCCGAGACGAAGTAGTCGGAAATGCCCTTGGGTGAGATCAGGTTGCCGATGTTCATCGCCAGGTACCGCACGATCTTCAGCAACGCGTCGACGTCCCGCACCTGGCGTGCCATCGCGATGTCCTTCGTGATCACCGTGTTGAGGACACCGTCGAGGTACTGCGCGCGCGCCCGGGCATCGGCGACCAGGTCGAACTGGCCGGGCAGGCCGCCGCCCGCGAGGTAGTCGTTCAGCAGCACACCGGGCGGCACCGAGTCCGCGTCCCGGAACCGGCGGTATTCCGCGAAGGACAGCGGAAAGACCTCGATCGTGACATACCGGCCCGAGAGCAGCACGGCCAACTCAGACGACAGCAGCCGGCTGTTCGAACCGGTGACGTAGATGTCGAACCGGTCGTCCAGCCGCAGCGAGTTCACCGCCCGTTCCCACCCTGGCACCAGGTGGACCTCGTCGAGGAAGACGTAGCGCCGCCCGTCCGGGAAGGCATGACCGGTGACATGGTCGTGCAACGCCTGGGCCGAGTCGATCGCCACGGTGTCGAGGGACTCGAAGTCGAGGCTCAGTATCGACGCGGCCGCCACGCGGTCGTGCAGCAGCCGGGCTCGGTAGAGATCGAGCAGCGTCGACTTCCCGCACCGCCGAACCCCGACAACGGCCTTGATCAGCCCGGACGTGTCCCGGAACCGGCCCAACGCCGCGACGTACTCCGGTCGTGGTACCGGAACGGCGCTCATGCCATCCATGATCCGACTATACATGAAAGTTCTCTGTTGTGTGAGTGATATTCCCGATACGTTCCGCATTCAGCCAGGGGAACGTGGGGACGGTTCCGGCGTTCCCCGCTCCCGCCGTCCACGGCGCCCGGCTAGACTGGGGGCGCCCGGCTGGACGGGAGGCCGGGTGGAAGCGCACGCAGGCTCGCAGGAGAGCGGATGGCTCGCATAGGTCCGACCATGGACGTCGGCCGGATTCGGCACCACGCCGGCAAGGTCGCGTCGGCGGCGTGGCCGCTGGCGAACAAGGCCGTGACGCTGGCGCCCCCGCTCACATCCGCCATTCTCAGCCGCGTCCACACCGCACCGGGCGCCGAGACGGCCGTCCGGGGCTTTTCCGCGCACGCGACGCAGGCCGGGCGTCTCGCCCAGCTCACCGCCGCGCTCGACGCCGCCGGCGTGGCGTACGTCGACCTGACGACGTACGACCTCGCGCACCGCCGCACGCTCGTGATCGCCGAGGCCGACCGGGTCCGCCTGCAACGCCAGGTCGTGCCCGCGCTGGCACGCCAGGGTTGGACGTCCCGCGCCGGACGCAGCTCGGTGGCCCTGTGGCGGGACGTCGTCGCCCCGCCACACCATGACGTGCTGCTCGGCGCCGACGCGCGCATCACCGTCGAGTGGTGGGCGGAATCGTCCCCCGACCAGCGCCAATACCCGCCCGGCTCCCTCGTCGCCCCGCCGTGGCGCCGCACGATGTACCTCGCCCCGGGCACGGTCGCCGCCGCCCAGACGGGCGACCACCGTCTCCCCGTCGAACGCTCACGCGGCGTGCACGACGGCCGGGTGGGCTTCCCCGTCGACCTCGTGATCACGTGGGT
This sequence comes from Actinomycetes bacterium, assembly GCA_009785885.1. Taxonomy (GTDB): domain Bacteria; phylum Actinomycetota; class Actinomycetes; order Propionibacteriales; family Propionibacteriaceae; genus WRGV01. The sequence continues at coordinate 2,711 of WQUE01000320.1, read as the reverse complement.
GGACGGCGCCGACCCCGCCTGGCGCGCCTCGTACGCCGCGACGCTCGACCGGCCCGAACCCCCCGCCCCGGAGCGTTTCACGGCCCACGACGAGCTGCGCTACCTGCTGCGCTCCGTGGAGTATTTCGCCTCGTGGGCCCGCCAGGTGATCCTCGTCGTCGGCCAGGCGCCACCCGCCTGGCTGGATCTGAACCACCCCAAGCTGCGCGTCGTCCACCACGAGGAGTTCATGCCCGCGGGTCACCTGCCGACGTTCAACTCCCACAGCATCGAGTCGCGCCTGCACCACATCGACGGCCTGTCGGAGCACTTCTGCTACCTGAACGACGACATCTTCTTCGGCCGCCCCGTGACGCCGGACGTGTTCTTCCTGAGCAACGGCATGCCGGTGTTCTTCCCGTCGCTCGCGACGCCGCTCGACCCGAACCCGCTCTCGCCGCACGACTCCCCCGCGACCGGCGCCCGCAAGCAGGCCCGCGACCTGCTGCTCGCCGACCTCGGCTTCCTCGTCACGCGCCGGCTCGAGCACACGCCCTACGCGATGCGCGTGTCCCTGCTCACCGAGATGGAGGAACGCTGGCCCGAGGTGTTCGCGAAGACCGCCGCAAGCCGGCTGCGCCGCGCCCGCGACTACCCGATCGAGGCGTTCCTCGCCCAGTGGTACGGCTACGCGACTGGCCGGGCGGTTCCCGGACGGCTCCCGCACGCGTACGTGCCCGTCGCCAAGTCGCGGGCCCGCCTCCAGTACGCCGCCCTGATGGGCCGCACGAAGGACGTGTTCTGCCTCAACGAGGGCCCCGAGGGCCAGTCGGCGCCCCGCGGCACCGCCCCGGCCTACCGCGCCATGGCCAGGTTCCTGGAGGCGTACTTCCCCGTGCCGTCCACGTTCGAACGGCCCTGACCCCGGCGAAACTCGGCGGCGACGAGCTCGGCGACCCGGTCGGCGATCCGCTCCGAGCAGCGGCCGTCGACGTCGCCGAGGTAGTCCGCGGCGAAGTCCCAGAACCCGGACGCGGCATACACGTCCCCCCGCCGGTCACGTTCGATGAACGCCGCCACGTCTTCGGGACGCCGGAAGCAGATCGAGCCGAACTCCGCCTCCGGATCGACGTTCAGCCCGGGCGACGTCCGGTAGTCGTCGATGTCCGGCACGTAGAACAGCACGCGCTTGCGCAGGAGCGCCGCCTCCCACGCGACCGACGAGTAGTCGGTGATGACGTAGTCGGCGACGCCCAGCAGGTCGACGTTCCGGGTGCCGCGGACGAACGTCACGCCTCCGGACGGGTACGGGGCCCCGCCGTTCTCGTCGGCGGGATGCCAGGCGACGACGACGTCGTACACGTCGGCGGGCAGCGTGCCGACGAGGGTGTCCACGAACCCGGGCAGCGGCGAGCACAGGCCGTCGTGCTTGCGGAACGTCGGCGCGTACACGATCGTCAGCCGCTCGCCGGCCAGTTCCGGGTAGCGTGCCAGGACGCTGCGGCGCCCCGCCTCGCGCAGTTCCGCGGCCAGGCCGTCGGTGGCGAGCAGGTAGTCGATGCGCGGCAGGCCGATCGCCTCGACGTGGTCGAGGGGCACGTCGAACGCCTCGGCGTACGCCTGGCGGGTGCCGGGGCCGCCGGCGACCACCAGGTCGTAGTTGCGGTGCATCCGCAGCTCCTCGGCCTGGTCGCGCGTGCGCCCGGCGGGCGTGCCGACGGACTGCCAGCCGAACTTCTTCACGGTGCCCAGGGCGTGCCAGATCTGCACGGTGACCGGGAACTCCCGTTTGTGGGGGATCGACACGGCCGGCGTGTACCCGTCCAGGACGCACACCTGGGACGTCGCCGCGAGCCAGATCTGCGCCAGCGTCCCCTCGTAGCGGATGATCGTCTTCTCCGCGTCGGCCACGTCCGAGTCCCGGTAGCACGCGTACCGGACGCGCACGCCCGGGAGCCGGCGTTGCAGCGCGTCGGCCAGCAGCCGGAAGTCCAGCGTCGGCTCGGCGTCGCGCCGCGACAGGAACGCCACCTGGAAACGGCGGGGGAACAGGCTGAAGGTGCGGTAGAGCGCACGGGTCCCCCAGGACACGATCCGCCAGAAGACACGGCGACGGACGTTCACCGGCAAGCCTCCAGGGTTGGTGTCGTCATCGAACGAACCGCGATGTTACCACGCGGCGCCCCATCGACACCTCGCCGAGGCGCGCGGGGGCGGTTCCGCGCCCGCCCCCGCCTGCCTACGTCCAACCGATCAGAACCGCATGTGCGACAGGGAGGCCGGGAAGCCGAGGCGGTGCCACTTGCCGTCCACCTCGAACCACTGCCGGATGATCTCCTCGTGCATGCCGCTGCTCGGGATGGCCTGCGCCAGGTCCTCCAGCCAGGTGCATTCGGTCTCGATCCACGTCGTGTGCACGCCGAAGTGCTCCGGCATGGTGGCGGCGAACGCCGGATCGGTGAGGACGCGGCGGTGGAACGGCACCAGCGTCGGGATCCCCTCGATCTGCGTCTCCTTCATCGCCTGGATGCCACGGCCGATCGCCTCGTGACGGTCGGCACCCCAAACGATGACTTTCGCGATGAGCGAATCGAAGTTCGGCGAGACGTCGTCCCCGGCGGTCACGCCCGCATCGACGCGCACGAACGGGCCGCCCGGCACGTCGAACCGCGTGATGTGGCCGGGCTGCGGGAAGAACCCACGGGCCGGGTCCTCGGCGTTGATCCGGAACT
>WQUE01000319.1 GCA_009785885.1 Actinomycetes bacterium | reverse complement strand
AGACGGTCGACGCGCGCCGTGAGCGCCGCCAGGCTCAGCAGTGGGTCGCGGCGACGCAGGAAGCCGTCCCCGACCTCGATCAGCTCATCTTCGGTAGCGCGGCGGAGCTGCAGCCAGTGATCGACCGGGTGGAGGACGGGCACGCCATCGATCACACGCCACGGACGAGGGTGCATCACCACCTCGTGTGTGACGACGCCGGCGCGGGCCGGACGGTACGTTCCTGTCGGGACGACGACGTGGCAGGCACCCCAGTCTTCCAGAGCCGTCGGCAGCGCGACCCCCAGCACCTGCAGCGCGGTGGGGCCGTAGGCTACGACATCGCGGTCGCGGTACGCCACCATCACGCCTCGGACCAGTGACCACCACCGTCGTCGCCGATCCTCGTCGGGGTCCCGGGGCACGCTCGCGTCGGAGGGTCCGTACACGCCCACGTCCAGCGGTCGTATCCCAGACGGAGGTGGTTGCGACAGGTGACACGCCCATCGCGAGCCAGCTCGGGCCGGCCCTGTGCGATCTCCATGCCCCCAATGTGGTCAGGAGAGCCCGCGCAGAATCACGATCGCGCCGGGGTGTGCTTAACTGACGAAGAGAGGGACGCCACCTGTGGACAACCGCGGGCGTAGTGGGCGTTCGTCACATTCCAGCGGGAATCGGCGTCTTTGAACGCCTCGTCGACGATTCCCGATGACGCATGTGGCTCGGATGGCCTACCTGCTCGACATATCTCGGCGGGAATCGACGGGACCCTCGGCAACGTGCACGATTCCTCATCAGTCTTGGCCGGCGGCGCCGCGGGTGCCACCAGGAGCGTGGGGAACCATCGTCCCTTATCGTCAGGACGTGTCAGCAGGCGAGGCCAACGCGGCGGGGAACATCGGTTGAGCTGGTCGAAACCACGCTCGTTCGTGTTGCAGCGCAGGTGCGGGCCAGACGCAACCGGAGCAGTCCCCTCCCTCGGCCTGCTCGCCAGGATGGCGCGCGGGCGTGGGCGAGACGCAGCCAGCACGACCGCCCTACAGGCGGCGGTGCAGGAACGCGCCCAGGCGCTCGTGCTGGAGCGCGGCGACGGCGGCGAGCTTGATCTCCTGCGGGCACGCGGCCTCGCACTCGCCGTACAGCGAACACGCGCCGAACTCGTCCTCCATCGCGGCGACCATGTGCTCGGCCCGGCGGGTGCGTTCGACCGACGGGATCGGCAGCAGCGACAGATGCATCAGCTTCGCGCCCGTGAAAAGGTTCGCCGCGCCGTTGGGGCAGGCGGCCACACACGCCCCACATCCTATGCAGATGGCGTAGTCAAGCGCCGTTTCGACGGTGGCATGGTCGACCAACTGCGATTCGGCGTCCGGGGCGCTGCCGGCCTCGACGGCGACGGTTCCCCCGGCGGCGATCACGCGGTCGAGTGCCGTGCGGTCGACCAGGAGGTCCTTGACGACGGGGAACGCGCCCGACCGCAGCGGCTCGATGCGCAGCCGCTGGCCGTCGGTGAACTGGCGCAGCCGCTGCATGCACGTCGTCAGGTGCGGCGACGGCCCGTGCGGATGCCCGTCGATCACGACCCCGCAGGCCCCGCAGATCGCCTCCCGGCAATCGGACTCGTAGGCGACCGGGTCCTCGCCCTTCTCGATCAGGTGCTCGTTCAGCCGGTCGAACATCTCCGGCACGCTCATGCCCTCGTCCAGATCGTCCACGTCGTACGTGACGAACCGCCCGGGCGACGCGGCGTCGGCCTGGCGCCAGATCTCCAGCGTGAGTTTCACTTGTAGTTCCTCCTTGCCACGTGCACGGCGGTGAACTCCAGCGGTTCGGCGTGACGCACGAACGTGAGGTGCGGGTTGGCGTCGCAGCTCTGCGGCCCGACGGACTCCCACGCCGAGTGGAACTGCCAGTGCTCGTCGTCGCGCAGCGCCTCGCCGTCCTCGGTGTGCTCGACGCGGTACTGCGCGCCGCAGCTCTCCTCGCGGTCGAGCGCGTCGACGCACATCAGCTCCGCCAGTTCCAGGTAGTCGGCCAGGCGTCCGGCCTTCTCCAGCGCCTGGTTCACGCCCGTCGCCGAGCCGGTCAGCGCCAGGTCGTCCCAGAACTCGGCCCGCAGGTCGCGGACCGCTCCGATGCCCTCCGTCAGCGATTCGCGCGAGCGCACCAGCCCGCAATCCTCGAACATCACCTCGCCGAGCCGCTTGTGGATGTCCATCGCGGTCGTGTGGCCGTGGATGGACATCAGCGCGTCGATGCGCGACTGCGCCCGGTCCATCGCATCCAGGACGCACGTGTCGGTCATCGCCGGCAGACCCTCCGACAGCTTCGGCGCGAGGTAGTTCGGCACGGACAGCGGCAGGACGAACCAGCCGTCGACACTGGAGGCGAGCAGCGAGTTCGCCCCGAGCCGGTTCGCCCCGTGGTAGCTGGAGTTCGCCTCGCCGCCGCAGAACAGGCCCGGGATGGTGGTCATCAGGTCGTAGTCGACCCACAGGCCGCCCATCACGTAGTGGGTGTTCGGGCTGATCAGCATCGGTACCTCGAGCGGCTCCTCGAACATCGTGTGGCGGTACACCGCCAGCAGGTTCGAGTAGCGCTCGGTGATCACGTCCGGCCCGAGGCGCCGCACGGCGTCCGTCATGTCGAGGTAGACGGCGTCCTTGAACTTGCCGACGCCGAAGCCCGCGTCCACGCGCTCCTTGCCGTTGCGGCTGGCGACGTCGCGCGGCACGAGGTTGCCGTACGACGGGTAGCGCGTCTCCAGGTAGTAGTCGCGCTCCTCGACGGGGATCTCGTTCGGCGGGCGTTGGTCGTCCGGCTTCTTCGGCACCCAGATGCGGGCGTCGTTGCGCAGGCTCTCGCTCATGAGAATGGTCTTCGACTGGTACGCGCTCGTCACCGGCAGGCACGTCGGGTGGAACTGCACCAGCGACGGCATCCCGAAGTACGCGCCGAGCCGGTGGGCCCGCCACGCCGCCGAGACGTTGCTGCCCAGCGCGTACGTCGACAGGTAGTAGACGCCGCCGTACCCGCCCGTGCACAGCAGCACCGCGTGCGCCGGCTGGGCGTGCAGCGTGCCGGTGAACA
>WQUE01000318.1 GCA_009785885.1 Actinomycetes bacterium | reverse complement strand
CCGCTGCGGCGCAGGTCGCGCATCAGACGTGCCACTTCGTCCCGGCTGAACGCGAAGCCACCACGGCCGAGCACCTCGTGGTACTCCTGGAGCACGCGCACATCGAAACATGGGGTCAGCACCGCGCCGCTGGCGAACTCCACCACCGAAGCCGGCTTGCCCCCGGGCGTGAGCAAGGCTGACACGAGGATGTTGGTGTCCAGGACGACCCTAGGCTGCAGCAGCTTCCGCTGATTCACGCATCTCCCTTCGGACATCCGCGATGATCGCGTCGATCTCCTCCATCGTCATCGTGTCGGTGCCGGCTGCGACCGACGCCTCCTGCATCTGGCGGATGGCGATCCCGAGTCGTGCAGACACGAACCCGTCGACCATCTCGTCCAGAGTCTCGCCCGTCACCGGCACGACGAGCGCCCGGGGCTGGCCGTTGTTGGTCAGGACGATCTCGTCGCCCTCATCGAGTGCCTGCCAGACGGTGGTGGTCGACTGGCGGAACTCCCGCACTGACATGAATCGCATCGCGTCCCCTTCCGATACACGATACCGTACACGATCGGCACACGCTCGGTGGTGCGACCGCGGCCGCGCACCCGCCGTCGGCATGGCAGCTCCTCTCCCCCTTCATCCCGTCGCCCCCACCAATGTGAGCAGCGGTACGCCCGAATCACCGCCCCGCGCGCACGCCTGTGGACGAATCCCAACCTGCAGATCGACGCCTTGAAGGCCACCGCCCCGCGCGCACGCCTGTGGACAGTTCCTCGACGGAGCCGCGCCTGTGGACAAGGACATCCCAGCACGGTGCGCGACGTCCGCCGCGTGCGCGGTGCAGCGGGGGATGTTGGTTCCGGTGGTAGCGTCCTGGGCCGTCACGACCGCCGCTGCCGTGGCGGCGTACCCATGAGAGGATGAGGACGTGAGTAGCGCTTTCGACATCTTCAAGGTCGGGATCGGCCCGTCGAGTTCGCATACCGTCGGCCCGATGCGCGCGGTGGCCGTGCTCCTGGACGACCTCGCGGGCGTCCCGGCCGAACCGACCGCCCTCACCCTGGACGACGTCAGCCACCTGACTGTCGACCTGCTCGGCTCGTTGGGCGCCACGGGCAAGGGACACGGCACGGACAAGGCGATCGTCGCCGCCTGCAGCGGGGCCCACCCCGACACCGTCGATCCGTCCGAGGTCGCCTCGCTCTGGGATGACGCGCGCCACACCCACCGATTGGTGCTGCGCCGCGGCACCCGCGAGCACGTGCTGGAGGATTTCGACCCCGCGCGCGACATCCGGTTCTTGCCCCGCGAGCGGGCGGCCTACCACCCCAACGCGCTGCGCCTCACCGTCACGGCCAAGGACGGGCGCACGCTCACCCGCACGTTCTACTCGGTGGGGGGCGGCACGATCGTCGCCGAGGACGGCGCGGGCAACCCCGTCCCGCTGCGTGCCGACGACGCGTCGACGCTGCCGTACCCGTTCACCACCGGGGCGGAACTGCTGGCGACGTGCGCCGCCTCCGGTCTGTCGGTCGCCGAGTTGGCCCGCCGCAACGAGATCAGCCGGGGACGCACCGCCGCCGAGGTCCACGCCGGCCTGCTGGGGCTGTGGGACGCCATGCGGGACTGCATCGATGCCGGCTGCCGGACGGAGGGCCTGCTGCCGGGACCGCTCCGCGTACGCCGCCGGGCCGCCGCCCTGCTCCGCACGCTCAAGCACGCCGGCACGTCCGACCCGTGGACCGCGCTGGACTGGGTGAGCCTGTGGGCGCTCGCCGTGAACGAGCAGAACGCCGCCGGAGGGCGCGTCGTCACGGCCCCGACGAACGGCGCGGCCGGCGTCATCCCCGCCGTCCTGCGCTACGCGATGGACCGGCTGCCGGGCTCCGACGACGGCACCGCCGTCGACTTCCTCCTTGCCGCCAGCGCCATCGGATCGATCTACACCTCGACGGCGTCGATCTCCGGTGCCGAGGTCGGCTGCCAGGGGGAGATCGGCGTCGCCAGTTCCATGGCGGCCGCCGGCCTGGCGCAGGTGCTCGGCGGCTCGCCGCAGCAGGTCGTGAACGCCGCCGAGATCGGCATGGAGCACCATCTCGGCCTGACGTGCGACCCCGTCGGCGGCCTCGTCCAGATCCCCTGCATCGAGCGCAACGCCATCGCTGCGACCACGGCCATCACCGCCGCTCGCCTCGCCCTGGCCGGGGACGGCCGTCAGATCGTCAGCCTCGACGAGGTCATCGCCACGATGATGGCCACCGGCGCCGACATGGCCACGCGCTACAAGGAGACCGCCGAGGGCGGCCTCGCCGTGAACCTCGTATCCTGCTGACTTTGCGCTCATCGACGAGTCATGCTCGACGGATCAGCCGCCCTGGTCACCAACCGATATGGCCTGTGCGCGCTCGTCGATGATGCGAGGGTCGCGCCTGTGATGAACGACCCCGATGATGGCGACGGTCCTCGTGGCCTCATCCACGTCTGCCCACACACTGTAGGGGAAGACCCTCACTGACCGTCTCCGCAAGCCAGACGGGTGAGGTGATGCCGCGTACGGATGATCGACCAATCCGTCGAAAGTCGTCTGGATGCTGTCAAGGAAACGCGGTACCTGCGCGGGCGCCACATCCTGGTAATAGGAGGCGGCCTGGCGGATGTCCTGAATGGCGAGCGGGAGGACCACCAGGTTCCAGGTCACAGACGGAACTCCTGATCGAGGGCCGCTCTCACGTCTGCCCAGGGAGCGGCGTCCACGGCGCCGGCTCGCCAGTCCCGGGCTCGGGCGGCCATGGCGTCGGCCTCGTCGGCAGGAACATCGTAGTAGTCGGTCTCCAGGGAGGCCTGGAGCTGCTCGATGAGGCTCCATCGTTCCTCGGGCGTCAACGACCGGGCGGCCTCCAGTAGCTGAGCGTTCACCATGGCCTCAGTCTACTGTGCGGGCACCGAGGGCTTCCCTGCCGCAGGCGGGCTCCACGTCGCACGGATCTGCCTGAAGAAACGGACAGCCCCGCCGGGAGTCGAGTCTCCGACGGGGCCACCGAGTCTTGTTGGGGTTCTTGTGTCAATACTAATCAGGCGATCAAGTCA